>JBHORE010000218.1:0-7933 GCA_042408415.1 Thermobaculum sp. | reverse complement strand
GACAGCAGCCTCAGGACAAGAGTGTCTTTCTTATGTATATTGGTGTATATTGGGCATGCTATTTCAACAGTCGATACTGTTAGCGAATTCTCAACATCGAATCAATCCAACGGAAATAAAACATCCCCGTCTTATTCGGTTAGTTCAAAACGTTAGAGGGCTAGACCCCATGGGTTCGGTGCAACAGAAATGTAATGCCAGGGACTACGTAGAGAACTCTTCGGCCCGACTGCAATGAGTCCAGGAGCTTATTTCAAAGCTGAACTTGCAGGGATATGAGTCTGTGCTTGATATCGGATTCGGAGATGACAAGATCACAACCAGCGCAAGCTGGTTGTGAAAAATGGAAATGTGGTGGGAATTGACCTGTCTGATGAGATGATTGCTTTTGCTACTGAGAATTTGCCTTTGGATCAATACCCAAATCTATCCTTCTGCGCATGGATGCGACAGATATTCATTTGCCCTGCAGATTCGATGTTGCATTCTCCAATGCTACCCTGCACTGGATAAAAAACCACCTTGCGGTTCTTCCGGGGGGTGCGTGCCTATCTCAAGGCTGGCGGCAAAATTTTGCTGCAAATGGGCGATCGTGGAAAAGCAGCCGACATCTTTGGCGCCATTGGGTACCGAATTACAGGATTTTACCACCCGTATTATTTTTTACGGACCGGAGGAATATCAGGAGTGGCTATTTGCGCGTGGTTTTCATGTCGTGCGTGTTGAGCTAATTCCAAAAGATATGCAGGATCAGGGAGCAGAGGGCTTATTGGGTAGGCGTCGGACAACTTTGTTCCCCTATACAGACCGTCTGCCAGTTGAGCTGCAAGATACTTTCCTTGAAGCGCCAATAGCGGTCGATCATCTGACTCAGAGCTTCGTCTTCCCGGACTAGCTTGTAGAGTATTGATTTCGGTATCTTCAGCTAGGCAAACGACTCTTCGATGGCCAGGACGTGGCCTGGTTTTTCATCCATCCGAAGCACCTCTCTGACCGCAAGGCAAACTTCATGTCATTGTACCTCACCCAACTGACGTAGTTTACAGTTAGTGACAGTTGGTTTCAAGAGATTTGATGCTCGCTATCCCTGGCTCGCACCCTCCGGGCGCACCTTCGGTGCGTCCAAATCGGCAGGACAGCCGATTTATCCGGAAGAGTCCTTCCCTAGGCTCGCCAGGCACCGTCCACCAACCGACGACCAGAATGGCGCCTACCGGCACCAGCACACGCCTGTAGAGGCTGGGTCCGCCGGGCAGGAAGCCCTCAATGGTGTCGATAGCCGGCAGGCAGGTCTCGGGATCGTCGAATGTCAGGAGTTCGCTGTACACGAGGTCGGAGCGTGCTGTGACGCGTGCGGCGAACTTCGCGGCTGTCCCACCAACTGGTGGTTAGCTTCACATCGGGCCGTGGGTCGCAGCGCTGGCTTTCGCTAGGTTATCTCTGGGATTCAACGTCGGGTAAGTATCTCACCTGCAACCTAGCTGTGAAACAAGACAAGGCTGTGAGGTGGAGAATAAGAGGATTTGCGTGAGTTGCGCTTGAACCCACGCACTTCGTCTCAAACTAGAGAAATCAAGTGAAGATGTACTTGGGGCCTAACTCCGCGTGAATCGAGGGTAAAAAAAGACTCCACCACGATATCCAGACAGGATCTGCATTACCTAAGAATCTCTAGAGTTGGTGAATTGAAATCTGGCTCCCCGACCAGGATTCGAACCTGGAACCTTGCGGTTAACAGCCGCCCGCTCTACCGTTGAGCTATCGGGGAACGTACCACGCTTGTAATATACCAAAATATGTAGCTAACTGCAATTTACAATACCAGCTTAGGAAACATCAGAGCCTTCACCTGACAAAGTGCCAACTATGCCACCCAGGCTAGACAACAGTGCTGTAATGAGAAGCCCGAGAAAAGTAAATGTACCAAAGTAGGTGGCATCGTTACGTAGCCTTTCCAAGAGAGGTTCTAGGGACAATCCGTTATTAGTAACATCTCCACTGTAAATAGCTAGGGCCAAGTACGTAAGAGGTACCGATATTAGCAACCCCAAAATCCAGGCAAGAAAACCCTGAATGAATCCTATAAATCTACTGTAGGTTCCAGAGCTACGCGCCGACACGAAACCACCAAAGAAGGTACATAAGAGCACGATCGCCGCCAACATCGAGGTGGATCTAAATCCTAACGCTACAACTAGAGTGAAGAGAAGTAGGAACAGACCAAAGGCGCTTAGCAATCCCGCCCATACTGCTCCCCACCTTACAGCATCAACCCAGGGTTCAGCTCTACTTACTCCTATCCTATTAGCAGCAAGAGGAGACTTACTAACAGAGCTGCCCACAGGTTTCTTTGATGTATCTATAGGCTGCGTGGTCTCTGAGTATATATCTTCTTGTGACATACTTATCCCTATTTTAGGTTTATGACAAGTTGGATTATATCAGTATTATGATATCTGTAAAACAGCTGAACCATTTACCTTACTTTCCTTGAGTCTCAATAGTACATCGTTGGCTTCCTCTAAAGGATGAACCTCTATCTCAGTACGTATCGGCACCTTAGGTGCAAGGTCGAGAAGTTCCACAGCATCTTGCCTGGTTGCATTTGTAACATTCACTATAACTTTCTCTCCGCGCAACAGCTCATAATCTAATTGAGGTATAGGTGTCATATATATGCCTGCTAGGGACAGAACTCCGCCTTTATCCAATACTCTAAGGGCCTGCGGAATAATATCGCCTGCTGGGGCATATATTATAGACGACTGCATCAGCACTCCAGGATCATCATCAGCTGTACCTGCCCATTCGGCACCCAGCTCCATGGCAAGCTCTTGGTGTTCCTTGCTACGGGTAAAGACGAACACCCTCGCTCCCCAATATCGTAGCACCTGTATAGCGATATGGGCCGAGGCACCAAAACCATACAAACCCACTCGCTCAGCATTATCAGCCTTAGCAAGCTTCAATGCCCTATAACCCACAACTCCAGCACAGAGCAAGGGAGCAACCTCCAGATCCGAGTATCCCTCAGGGAGTTGATATGCGAAGTCTTCACTTGTAACCTGGTACTCAGCGTAACCACCGTCGACATCCCAACCGGTGAACTTGCCATTCACGCAGAGATTCTCGTGCCCTCTCCGGCAATACTCACACTCACCACATGCCCAATTAAGCCAGGGAACTCCCACTCGATCTCCTGGAGAGAAACGAGATACTGCTTCACCTACTTTCTCTACTATTCCCACTATCTGATGACCAGGTACAATCGGTCTTTTATGCAAGGGGATATCACCCTCAACTATATGGAGGTCGGTATGGCACACTCCACAAGCCTTGACTTTTATAAGGAGATCTTTGGGGCCAATTTGTGGCTCATCTACTTCCAAGAGATTAAGTGGGTGTTTATCGATTGACGCCTGCTCAGAAAGCACTTGTGCCTTCATGATTACCTTCCTGGAGTAAGCAACATTCGTAAAACTTTTATAGTATTCTAGATCTATTAAAAGCTACTTAGAAGCTAGCTTTCACTGGAGACTATATCTTCTTCGATAGCTTCGATCACCAGTGGATGCGACCTATTGAGATGGAACACACTAATTTCCCGGTAATCATTCGTAGCCTTGCTGTAGATGGTTTTAGACTCACGCTTGAAAATACCATCATCTATAGCTATGTTGAGCATAGTAGCTATCTCTGACACGCTTATAGGTAGTATTCCAGTGTTTGCAGCATTCTCCACCATGAAGTTGAAGCTCATATAGGGACTGTTCCGCTCCAGCTCGCTAATGTACCTTATTAGCTTGATGAGCATACTTCTGCCATCTTCCTTGTAGGGATAGGAAGAGGCGTATCCTGTATTAGCCCCGCTAGCAGATAGCTCATTGTTGGAGATACCTTTCACATGGGTGTGCATATCAACTTCCAGCTGCTCATCTGGGAGGTAAGCACGATCGATTAGGCCCACATTGTAGGTCTTGATCAAGCCTCTCCTCTCAGCTTCCTTCATGAATTCCCTGAAGTTAGAGAATCCATAATGCCTCTCATCGAAGTTCCGCATTCTGGAGAGCATAAGAAGGCGAATCTGAGCAAAGACATTTGGCTCACCCCTCCTGCGTATATCATGCATTATCTCTACCAAGGTCTTGAATGCATGTTCCAGATCTACGTCCTCAGTATTATCCTCACCGACCCTGTCGTATATAGGGTCAACCTCTATATCGTATGGTATGAAGTAATCGGCCATACTTGTGAGCTGCCAGCTGGTGCTCCATGAGCAGCCAATTACCACTACCTCTCTGCCACGAGATCTGAGGGCGTTGACGAGATGGATAAAATCACCATCGCCAGTCACTAGCACAAAAGTATGTATATTAGGATTACTCAGGCAGAAATCCACAGCATCCACAGTCAGCTTAACATCTACGCTGTTCTTCCTACGATTATTAGTCTTTACAGCGTCGGTCGAGGTATATGTCCTAGTAGGTACATAAATAGGTTCTATTCCAGCTGAATAAAGGTCATTAGGATCCAGCTGGTGCTGGTGCTCCTGCCAATTGGCGTAAGCCCTAGCTACAACCACGCGGCCAAACTTTGAGGCTGCTTCTTTGAGGGCTGTGGCGTTTGGGACCCTTGAGTCCTTGTTCCAGAGACTATATTTGATGTTCTCCCAGTCTATGTAAAGAGCTACATCATTTTGGTGCAAGTGTGTGCCGCTATGCACGCGACTATCAGAGTTGTACACTACTTCTCCCTTCCCTTTCCTGAACTCCCCTCTGCAACTTGAAGCTATTATAACCCAATAAAGATTTTGTAACGTTTTGCGAAATTCACAACCTAGGACATCTATAATCTATCTATCCGCAGATATAGTGGATGTGGATAACTTGTGGGAATTGTGGATAACTTTGTGGAAAATATAACCGAGTTGTGGAAAACACTCTGGAAAAATCTTGGATAACTCCCAGTAAGATAAAAATGTGTCTCGCAAGTTATAAACATTGTGCAAAAACTATCCTGTTTTTCCACATATATTTCCACTGGTAACTTGGCTTATTTAGGGCATTTTGAGTTGTTTTCCACGTATACACACTCCCTACTAAATACGTCTGCCTTTCCTCTTTTCAAAATAAAAATATATTCACAGATATCTGACGTAGGTTTGTGGATATACATCGTTTATGATTAAGACTCTATCAGGGGAACAGTAACTGTTATTCTAGTACCTTGCCCAGGAGCAGTCCTTACATAGAGGTTACCACCAAGCAAGTTAGCTCTCTCATACATACCCATAACGCCCATGCGTCCCCGGTCGGCAAGCTCAGATATATTGGGGGGAGTTTGAAAACCTATGCCGTTATCAGAAACTGTAAGCCTACACCATGTGTCTCCAAAGGTTAGTTCCACAGCAGCTCCTGTAGCTGGAGAGTGCTTGGCGGTGTTGTTGAGCGCTTCCTGGGCTATTCTGAATAATGCTAACTCTACCTCAGGTTGTAGTCTTCTTTCCTCACCCTGGATTTTCAGCCTGGTGGTTATCTTGTATCTCTTAGCATTCTCAGAGACCAGCCACTCTAGAGCTGGTACTAGACCCAGATCGTCAAGTATGGAGGGTCTTAGATCTCGGCTGAATCTTCTCACGCTAGCAAGGGTTTGATCTGTAAGGGCCTTTAGATCCTCGATCTTTCTTTGAGCTGCTTCTGGAAGATCTCCTAGGTCTTCTCTAAGTGAGTCTATTCGCCTGGAGAGAGCAATTAGAGCTTGCGCGGTGTCATCATGCAGGTCGCGTGCTATTCGCCGTCTTTCTTCTTCCTGAGCAGCTATCACAGCTGCAGCGTAGCCGCTGAGCTGCTCCTCTCGCTTTTGGGATCTTCTAAGCTGCCTCTGCCTGCGAGCTATCTCCCTTTCCATCCTCTTCTTTTCAGTGATATCTCTTGCTGTACCTTGCTCGCCTCTAAATACTCCATTTTCAAACACTGGAGTACAGCTTATTTCAAGAAATACTGAGTTCCCATCCTTTCTTATGGCCTCTATCTCGCACCTGATGCTTAGCTCGTCTGCGGTTAACGGGTTTATTAGGCATTCAGGTGTTATGCGCTTGGACTGAGGAGATATCAGGTCAACAAACATCTTCCCTACCAGCTCATCTGGTTGGTAGCCAAGGATTGCTTTTGCACTGCTGCTTGCGAAAGATATGCTTCCATCTGGGTCAAGTAGGAATATGAGGTCACTTGCATTTTCGGTTACCAACCTATACTGTGCTTCAGATTTCTGTAGGTCATTCAGGAGCCTGGCGTTCTCTACAGCTAGCCCGGCTTGTTGCACGAACATCTCCAGCACTTGTATCTTCTCTAGGCTAGGAACCTTTCTATCGATGGGATCATCTACAAAGACCAATCCTGTAAGATTGCCATCACGATCGTAGATTGGTACGGCTAATGCATCTTTCTGATGCCACTCATCTGGACCTCTCTCTTCATCGTTGATATTTGGTAAAAAGGCCCACTGCATGCCGAGCGTCTGCTCGATATCCTCCTTGTGAGATATAAAGTAACTATTTGAGATTTGAAACCTAGGATGCATGATACGCTCATAGAAGCTTGGAGGTCTTATAAAACTCCTCAGCTCTTGCTGCTCTTCCTCAGAGAAGCCTGCGAACGCTGCAGGTACCATCATCCCCGTGGTGGGATCCAGAAGACTGAGCTCAACTAGTCTGAAGCCGAGCGCACTGCTGATAGCGTTACAGATAGCATTGAGCACCTTCTCGAGAGGAGCATTAGCTCTGAAAGTGGCACTGATCTTCAAGAGTTCCTGCAGCTGACGCATCTTCTCTTGCAGCTGCTCTCTGCTCTGGGTAACAGTTGAACTAAGTTTCGCCTTAGCTACTGCTACTCCTATCTGGTTACCAATACTTGTGAGTAGCTCTATATCGGCAGGTTCAAATTTATTGACCTGCTTAGAGAATATATTGAGGACTCCTACGACTTTATTATCAGACCTTAATGGGATACCCACACAGCTCTTGACTACGTCTCCGTAGCTAGAGGGGCTTATCATCGAGCTTCTAGCTACGTTGTCCAGGACTATAGGTGACTCCGCCCTTATCACCCTGCTTGCTAGACCAATACCATAGCTGTGTCTTTCTTGCTCGGTCAGAAATAGGTTGCTTATACCTCTACTAACTACTCTGACCAAGTCTCCTGTCTCTTCATCGCGCAAGAATACCGTTCCCGCATCAGCACCGGTTACTTCTAGAATCCAGTCTAGGGCTAAATAAAAGACCTTATCCAGGTCTGCCTCTCTGCTTATAGCAGCAGCTATAGCGTTGAGGGTAAATATCTTTTGGGTGGTTTGATCTACGGTTCTAAAGTCAGGCGGAGGCTTTTCCAATGGCTCCTGGACCCTTACTTTGGCAAACCTTCTGTCCATAATATATTACTCCGAAAGGTCTATAAGCCCCAACTTAAGAGCATGCAGCACAGCTTCTGTCCTTGACGCAACACCGAATTTATTAAATATATTGCTCAAGTGTACCTGAACGGTACGGGGACTCAGATGTAATTGTTGGGCAATTGCCTTGTTGCTCTCTCCCTTTGCCGCTAACCTTAGGACATCCAGCTCCCTATCAGTTAGAACAGGGCTTGGATGTTCAGGCTGTGTACTATGAGATGTAAACCTTGAAAGTACTTTCTTGGCTATGGAAGGCGCAAGTACAGACTCTCCATTGGCGACCGCCTTCACCGCGTTCACGACTTCATCAGCATGTGCGTCCTTCAGTATGTAACCTGCTGCCCCTGCTTGAAGGAGCGCAAACACATACTGATCATCGTCATACGCACTGAGAACAAGAACAGCTATATTTGGATGTTTTTGCTTGATAATCTTCGTGGCATCTATGCCATTTAGCTTTGGCATGCTTACATCCATCAATATCAGG
>JBHORE010000216.1:0-8057 GCA_042408415.1 Thermobaculum sp. | reverse complement strand
TTCTAATCATTTATATTCCTCCCACGAACCTGCCTGGGCTGAGTATCTTTGCAGGATCGAACTGATCCTTGATCCTCTTCATAAGGGGCAGTGCATCTCCAGCATATCCCCATACATCTATCCTCTGCTTGAGGGGTAAGCTTGCCTCCAGGACCATAGCAGAGTCTTCGGATGTCAAAGCCTCCCTTATTGATTGAATCAATGATACCTGAGCATCTACAGGTAGGTTTTTGCCTCCCTTTACGGCTAGATAAGTTATGCCTGATCCTGCATGGCTCCTAAGCTCAAACTCGCAACCATGTTGTTGAGATGTCGACCTGGCTAGCATTGCTTTGGGTTTGAGTCTGGAGATAGTAGAGGAGAACTTTATGCCGAGATCATCTGCTTCCCATGGATATTGCCTGAGATTATCGTAGGCTGCTATGTCTTCATCGAGATCAAAAACCTGACAATCCCCATAGTTACTCAGTATTTGCCGTAGGGCTTCAGCTGCTGAGCGTGCTATATTCTCTGAAGAGCCCTCTACCATACACCATAAAGAGACCTCGCCTGTACCGCTACAATGAGCTTCAAGAGCTGATATCACTAGATATGAGTTTAGAATTTGCTGTGTACATCGCTCTGCCTGATCAAGATCTTTGAGGTTCACCTTCAATACAAAGGACTTGGTAGGTAAGGGATGCAATCTAAATACTGCTTCTACGATTACTCCTAGCGTCCCTAAGGAGCCTGTGAACAACTTACAAAGATCATAACCAGCCACGTTCTTGACGACTTTGCCTCCGCCGTGCACAAGATCGCCATTAGTTAGAGCTACGGTTATTCCTATGAGTAGATCCCTGGTAGTACCATACCTGAGCCTTCTAGGACCAGAGGCGTTTGCAGCTATTATCCCCCCTATAGTGGCGGACTTTTCTGGTGGGTCTAGGGCAAGCATCTGATTGTGTTTTCGCAGCTCTTGTTGAAGCTCTTCCAGCTTTATACCTGCCTGCACCTTGACTATAAGGTCGTCTGGACTGTACTCGATGATCTTGTCAAGTTTTGTGGTGTTGATCAGTAGGTCGCATCTCTGGAGAGGATTACCCCATCCTAACTTTGTCCCAGAGCCGAAGGGTATAACACTAATTCCTTTCTGATGTGCATACTTGAGTATCTCTACTGTATCAGTAGGAGATCCTGGTTTAGCTATAAATCCTGGTTGCAACCCATCTATATTGGTTGACGTGGTTTTGATCTCTATATTCGGTAATTTGTCTGTTATATCTAATGTTGTCATTAGAAGATCTCTGCCAAACCTGCTTCCTGCAGTGGATGTATTTTACCAGGGCCTGGTCTCTCGCCACACAGGCGTGGCGTAGGGAAGACTTTGCCAGGGTTGCATATGCCTTCAGGATCGAAAGCACAACGCAACATGTGCATAGCATTCATATCTTCTTCTGAGAACATCTTGGGCATATACTTCTTCTTATCTACTCCGACTCCATGTTCACCGGTAATGGATCCCCCATATCTAAGACAGATTGATAAGATATCACCTGCTACCTTCTCCGCTTTCTCCTCCTGACCAGGTATGCTGGCATCATAGAGCACTAATGGATGCAGGTTGCCGTCGCCGGCATGAAAGACGTTGGCTACTCTTATGCCGCTTTGTGCACTTATTTCTTCTATCTCTCGCAGCACATCTGGCAGTGCCGTTCTAGGAATAACGCCATCCTGTACATAGAAATTAGGACTTATCCTGCCGACTGCAGCAAAGGCCGATTTGCGTCCCTTCCAGATCAATGCTCTTTCCTCTTCATTACGGGCAATTCGTATCTCTGTAGAGCCGTTGTGTAGACAAATGTCCTTTACTTTATTGAACTGGTCCTCAACTTCTAGGAGTGGTCCATCTAGTTCTACTATCAGCACTGCTCCAGCCTTAGGATAGCCAGCATGTACCGCCGCCTCTACGGCCTCAATTGAAAGTGGATCCATCATTTCGACTGCTGCAGGCACTATGCCCGACGCTATGATCTGCGATACTGCTGCCCCAGCTTGCTCTATAGTGTCAAAAGCGGCTAGGAGCGTGCTCACCATCTCCGGCTTGCGAACTATACGAAGCGTTATCTTGGTGACTACCCCTAACGTGCCTTCGGACCCCACAATAGTTCCCACAAGGTCATATCCTGGGGTGTCTAGGGCTTTTCCTCCAATATGGATAATCTCACCATCTGGTAGCACGACCTCCAGACCAGTTACATGATTAGTGGTGAAGCCATACTTCAGACAATGGGCTCCCCCTGAGTTTTCAGCTACGTTTCCTCCTATCGAGCAGATCAACTGACTAGAAGGGTCTGGTGCATAGTAGTAACCGTACTGTGATACTGCCTGAGTGACCCATAGGTTTATAACCCCAGGCTCAACCACTACTCTTTGATTGGGAATGTCGACTTCCAAAATTCTCCTCATTCTGGAGAGGGAGATGAGTATTCCCTTTTCGACAGGCATGGCTCCACCTGAAAGTCCTGTGCCTGAACCCCTAGCTACAAATGGAATCTTATGGCGGTGACATAACTTGACTATAGCTTGAACTTGCTCGGTAGTTTCTGGCAGAACAACAGCAGTAGGTATAGCTCTATAGTTAGCTAAGCCATCACACTCATATGTCCTGAGCTGCTCTCTGTCGTGTACTACTCCTTGAGGACCAATGATCGCGACCAATTTTTCGATTAGCTGCTCTCTGTTCATGGACTAGACTCCGTGATTAGTTAGGCAAGAGCTAGGCTAATTGTAGTGCAATTTCTGCAATTTTCCCTAAAATTATCGCTATTTCCGTTCGACTGATGTATACTAGCACTAATGCTACGCAACAATATGGAAATTCTTCATAAGCTCCAACCTCGAAATTCTTCTGTGTTTCCCGCAGAGAGTTAGGCCGCATCGCTGGTTGGCACTTATGGGAAGATCGTGTTGAGGCGTGGTAAGAAGAAATAACTGGTTTCCATTTTCGGAGGAGAAATAGACCTTGGTATACGCGGATAAAACTCTAACATGTAAAGACTGTGGTGCAACCTTTGTTTTCACTCAAGGAGAGCAAGAGTTCTACGCTAGTAAGGGGCTAATGAATGAGCCCAGCAGGTGTCCCGATTGTAGGAGAGCTAGAAGGGCTGCCCAGAATGGCTCCAGCTACTCCAACAATGGGACACGAGAGATGTATGAGGTAACCTGCGATTCTTGCGGCCGAGTCGCTAGAGTTCCTTTCCAGCCTAAGGGTAATCGCCCTGTGTACTGCTCTGATTGCTACAGGCAACAGAGAGAGTCTCGTTCTTCAGGCTACGGTTACTAAGAGGAATTGGTTGGGATTGGGGGAGGTGTACCTCCCCCAATCTTGTAAACTTCTAGCTTGAGGCTGTCAGCATATATATGCCACCGCCAGCCAGGTCGGTGACATATATTTCTCCGTTTTGGTCCTCACCAAATGAGCTGATGCTCAGGTCCGTGTCTGTTTCTTCCTTCATAACCCAGTTGGCGTTTTCTGCTCTTTGCAAGCTCCAGATTCTACCTGTGCAGTAGTCGCCAAAGAAGTACTTTCCTCTGAGGGCAGGAAATCTCTTCCCTCTATAGACATACCCGCCCGTAACGGAACATCCTAGTTCGTGACTATACTCAGCAACTGGCAGTGTAAGCCCTTCCTGGTTGCATTGGTCGGAGGATAGACAGTGATTGCCCTCCATAATTGGCCAACCATAGTTTTGACCTCCCTTCGATCCGGCTCTTTGATAGTTGATTTCTTCCCAGTGGTTTTGCCCTACATCCGCGATATAGAGATCTCCTGTCTGCCGATCAAAGCTAAACCTCCAGGGATTTCTAAGTCCCCACGCCCAGGTTTCGGGTCTGGCATTATCGCGGCCAACAAAGGGATTATCCTTAGGAATCGAGTATGGATCGCCTCGATCTACATCTATCCTGAGAATCTTTGCAAGCAGAGTGTTCAGATTTTGCCCATTACCATAAGTGTCGTTAGCACCCCCTCCATCTCCTAGCGCTATGTATAGATAGCCGTCGGGCCCAAAAGCTAACATGCCACCGTTATGATTGGCCGCTGGTTGTTCCTGCCTTAGTATGACTTTTTCAGAGTTGGGATCTGCTCTTCTACCATTGTCTAAGGCTCTGAACTCCGCGACTACCGTGTTACCATTAAGGTCTGTGTAATCTACGAAAAACCTCCTGTTCACCCTATAGTTGGGATGGAAAGCTAACCCCAGCAATCCCTGCTCGGATCCACTAGAACCTACTCTATTGGTAATATCCAAGAAAATCTGCCCATCCAGGAATTTTATTTTCCCGCCTTTCTCAACCACGAAGAGCCGGTTGCTGTTATCGTTGGCGTAAGTGATAAATAGGGGTTGGTCAAATCCTGAGGCAACCTGTCTAATACCTACTCGTACGTTGCGATTGACTTTGCGTTCTTGGGTGGCTGAAGGGGTAGGATTTGGAGTAGGTTCTTTGGTGGGTTCTTGGCTAGGCTTGTTCGTTTCCTCGGTGGCTACCTGTGTCGGGGTACTCTGTGAAGCTGCTATCTGAGTTGGGCTGGGCACGGGATTGCTAGTGCTTGGTGAGGTGGGAGCAACTGACGGAGAAGGAGAGATTACGGATTGAGTGGGGGTTGGTGATCGCTGCTCCCCACCACATGCAGCTACTAGTAGCGCCAGAATCAACACCAAAGTGATGGTTATTTTTTGTACGACCATTTAGCGATCCTTTCTTAAGGCTTCCTATTATCCCGTTCCTATTCTTCCCTCTCGCTCGACGAATTCGAAGTCAGGTGTTGGACTGTAACAAGTCCATCCCCCATCTACGAGCAGTACTGTACCTGTAATCCATTCGGCCTCCTCTGATGCAAAGAACAGTACAGCAGAGGCTACATCTTTAGGATAACCAGCTCTCCCCATAGGTACAACTTTGGCCCATTTAGTTTCGTATTCAGGGTCGTCATGCAGATTACGCTCATTGACAATTGGTCCCGGCGCTACAGCGTTTATGGTGATCCCGTAAGGAGATAGCTCTAACACAAGGTTACGCGTGAGCATCTGCAGTCCTCCCTTGGTCATCGCATAAGCTGAGAGGTAGTGCACTGCCTGGTTGCCTGTAACGGAGGACGTGATGATTATCCTGCCACCTTCTCCCTGTTTGATCATCTCTCGAGCGGCAGCCTGAGCGGTGAAGTAAGTCCCCTTAAGGTTAGTGTTTACCACGGCATCAAATGCTTCTTCGGTATAGTCAAGGAATTTACCCCAGCTTGTTATCCCAGCATGGCAGCAAGCTATATCTATCCTCCCAAACGTTTCTACGGTTTTGCTGACTAGCATACGGCATTGAGCTACAGAGGAGATATCCCCCTGCACAGCTATGGCCTTGCCTCCGGCCTCTAGCACTTTCTCAACTGCGATCTCCGCTCCTCTACGATCTGTATGGTAATTAGCCACCACAGCAGCACCAGCTTTGCCCAGTGCGATTGCCAATTCCTGCCCAATGCCCTTGCTTGCACCTGTAACTAAAGCTACCTTGCCTGATAGGTCGAACATATGGGACCTCCACGATAAAGTTCTAATTACCATAAGGGGATGGCAGACCTAGCCATCCCCTCTCTATATACGTCTTGTGCTGCGATGAGCTAGAAGGTTACTTCTACCCTCTTACCCTCCTCGGCGGATTGAAGAATCGCATCGCATATCACTGCATTACGGTAACCATCTTCAAAGGTGGCACCGTAAGGAGCTATGTCTTTATCGTTCACTATACAATCCAGAAGGTGAGCTATCTCATGTACAAAGGTGTGCTCCCAACCGATTATGTGTCCGTGAGGCCACCAGTTGGACCAGAAGGGATGATAGCTTTCTGTAACGAGCACATCCGTGAAGCCTTGAGTATGTTTAGGAGAGTCTGTCCGGTAGACTTCCAGCTCGTTCAACCTCTCCAGATTGAATCTTATAGAGCCCTTGGAGCCATTTATCTCGAACACTTGGTGGTTCTTTCTACCTGTAGCAAACCTGGAGGCCTCCAAGGTGCCGACAGCTCCGTTCTCAAACTCGACTACTGCCTCAAATGCGTCATCTACCTCTACCTTACGCCGCTGACCTGTCTCAGGGTCGTTGCGTTCTGGGATAAACGTTCTGGTCATAGCCATCACAGACTTAACCTCACCGATAAGATGCCGGCCGAGGTCGATTATATGTGCGCCAAGGTCTCCCAACGCACCGCTACCTGCAAGCTCCTTGTCCAACCTCCATATGTATGGGAATTCTGGATCTGTAATCCATTCCTGAAGGTACACCGCCCTGAAGTGATAGATTTCCCCTAGCTCGCCGTTCTTAATCATTTCATAAGCTAGGCGTACTGCTGGCACGAATCTGTAGTTGAAGCCGACCATCGCCTTGACGCCTGCTTGATTGACCGCATCCAGCATCGCCTTGGCTTCTTGTGCATTTCTTGCTAGGGGCTTCTCGCATAGGATATGCTTGCCCTTTTGTGCTGCCGCTATACAAGGCTCAGCATGAGCATAGTTTGGCCCTCCGTTATCGAACAGCTGGATACGATCGTCGTCAAGCATCTGGCGCCAGTCAGTGTAGTAACCTTCATAGCCATATCGAGATGCAGCCTCTTTAACAGCCTCCTCATTTCGACCGGCTATAGCCACTAGTCTGGGAATGGCTGGGGGTGGATAGACTATGTATGGCAGCTTCTTGAAAGCATTAGTGTGAGCCTTGCCCATAAATGCATAGCCGAGCATACCTACACCTACTTCTGGCGCCTTAGAGGTAGCTCTCTGGCCAGCCATGGTTACGAAGCCTACTTGTTCAGACATGTTCGCACTCCCTAGAGTTTTATTGGTTAGGTGTAATTTATTCTCGAGCGAAAGCTGCATCAAAAGCTACAGCAGAAGCTGGGAAGTCTACCTTGCGCACAAAGGCTAGTGCGTCTTGAGCACCCCACTCACGGTCCATACCAGAGTCTTCCCATTCTACGGAAAGTGGCCCGTTGTAACCTATGCGATTCAGGGCTCTTATCATAGCCTCAAAATCAACATCTCCATGTCCAGGAGAGACAAAGTCCCAGCCTCTTCGTCTGTCACCGAAGTTTAGATGTGATCCTAATATGCTCTTCCTACCATCTAGGAATTTCTTGGAGTCTTTGATGTGCACATGGTAGATGCGGTCAGCGAACTCCTCTATGAAGTCCACGGGATTGAGAAACTGGTGGGCAAAATGGCTGGGGTCGAAGTTTATCCCGAACCCTTCCCTGTTGCCTATCGCGTCCAGAGCCTTCCTGGTGGTTACGAAGTCATAAGCTATCTCGGTAGGGTGTACCTCAAGGCCGAACTTTACACCTTCCTGTTCAAATACATCTATGATGGGGCCCCAGCGCTCAGCGAATTCCTGATAACCCTTTTCAATCTCCTCAAAATCGTTAGGCGGGAAGGAGTAAAGTAGATGCCAGATGGGTGAACCTGTGAAGCCATTTACCTGGGTAACTCCGAACTTGGCAGCTGCACGAGCTGTATCCATCATTTCTTGTGCAGCTCTCTGCCTGACGCCTTCTGGGTCTCCATCACCCCACACATGCGGCGGCAAAATAGCCTTGTGCCTAGAATCTATGGGATCACAAACTGCCTGCCCTACTAAGTGATTGCTTATCGCAAAGCACTTGAGACCATAGCGATTCAGGATCTCCCATCTTGACTGTACGTAATCGGGCTCCTTGAGGGCTCTCTGGACCTCAAAGTGATCTCCCCAGCAGGCTAACTCTAACCCATCGTACCCCCATTGACTTACCTTTTTAGCCAGCTCTTCCAGGGGAAGGTCTGCCCACTGGCCGGTGAAGAGAGTTACTGGTCTACCCATAGCCTCCTCCTTTCATGTTTGATGTTTGCCCTTGCGGGTAAAAAGGCAAGCAGGAACTTTTACCTTGCAAGCCGCATTCTAAGAAATTTTGCTGTTTTTGGCTAGACCCTTTTATAAGTGGGACTTGAGCCCACCCATGGAGCTTTGTAGTTGTCGGGGGTGATCCAGGGGATCAGA
>JBHORE010000214.1:0-10436 GCA_042408415.1 Thermobaculum sp. | reverse complement strand
CCTGCAACAAAGCACTGGGGCTGGATCGCGGGTTGCCCTTCCCCTTGCAGGACGCGGCCCAGGCGGAGGTGGTGATGCTCGTCGGAGCCAATCCCGCCGAGACCATGCCTCCGATGATGCAGTACCTAGGGATGCAGCAGGCAGCTGGAGGCACGCTGATAGTAGCCGATCCCCGACGCACGGCCACCGCAAGGATGGCCGACCTCCACCTGCGCCTTCTACCAGGCACTGATGCTGCTCTGCTCAACGGCCTGCTCCATGTCCTCATCCGAGAGGGCATGGTGGACGAGGCCTACGTACAAGCACGCACCGAAGGCTTCAATACCGTCCGGCATCTGGTGGCAGCATATTGGCCCGAGAGGGTGGAGCGCATCACTGGGGTACCTGAGGAGGAGATCGTGCACGCCGCCAGGATCCTTGGATCGGCACGCAGGGCGATACTGCTCACAGGCAGGGGAGCAGAGCAGCAGTCACAGGGAGTAAACAACGTGCTGGCATGCATTAACTTGGCCCTAGCCCTGGGCTTGATCGGGCGCCCGGGTTCAGGCTACGGATGTATAACAGGCCAAGGCAACGGCCAGGGGGGCAGGGAGCACGGACAGAAAGCCGATCAGCTGCCAGGGTACAGGTCTATAGAGGATCCTGAGGCTCGCAGGCAGGTGGCCAGGGTGTGGGGAATAGATGAGGACGAGCTGCCGGGAGCAGGCATGTCAGCCTACGAGCTGCTCGACTCTCTAGGAGGGGAGGGCGGTATTAGGGCCTTGCTGGTGATAGGGAGCAACCCAGTAGTGTCAGCTCCCCGCAGCCTCCACGTGGAATCGCGCTTGCGATCCCTGGAACTGCTGGTCGTCGCAGACTTCTTCATGTCGGAGACGGCTAAACTAGCGCACGTGGTGTTGCCCACAACTCAGTGGGCAGAAGAGGAAGGCACCATGACCAACTTGGAGGGCAGGGTAATTCGACGCCGCAGGGTATACGACCCACCTTCTGGGGTAAGAACGGATCTAGAGATCATCTGCCAGCTAGCTGATGGGTTGGGAAAGGGCAAGTATTTCCAATATACATGTGCCGAGGAGGTTTTCGAGGAGCTACGTCGAGCTAGTGCCGGGGGCAAGGCAGACTACAGTGGCATCACCTACGCTAGGTTAGAAGAGAACGACGGCATCTACTGGCCATGCCCATCATTGGATCATCCAGGGACACCCAGGTTGTTTGAGGAAGCTTTCCCCACACCAAGCGGCAAGGCGAGGTTCCACCCAGTCACACATACTGCCCCGGCAGAGGAGCCCGATGACGAGTACCCCCTGTATCTGATCACCGGCAGAGTGCTAGCGCAGTACCAATCGGGCAACCAGACTCGCAGGCTGGGGCACCTGCAGGCCATAGCCCCAGGCCCCAGGGCGGAGGTGCACCCCAGTACGGCGGCCATCTACGACCTCAGAGATGGGCAGAAAGTCAAGTTGATCAGCCGTCGAGGTGAGTCCGTGGCCACGGTCAAGATAACTAGGGAGATAATCGAGGGAGTGGTCTTCGTGGCTTTCCACTGGGGCGGAGAAGGTTCGATCAATCGGCTCACAAACCCTGCCCTGGACCCCACAAGTCGTATGCCCGAGTTCAAGGTGTGCGCAGCTAGGATCCAACCAATTGCAGAACATTAGCTGAGAAAGGAGCTAGGGTATGAAGAGTAAGCTTGTGTTGATAGGAAACGGCATGGCTGGCGCCCGTTTCCTGGAGGAGCTGACGGGCTTGGCGCACGATAAGTACGAGATCGCCGTATTCGGTGATGAGCCCTGGGGGAACTACAACCGCATACTGCTCCCAGGTCTGCTGGCAGGTGAGTACAAGCCCGAGGATATAGTGATCAACCCCCCATCTTGGTATGCGGATAGGCAGATAAGGCTACACGCCGGCGTAAGAGCATTACAGATCGATAGACGTCAGCAGGTGGTGATAGGGAGCAACGGTGTGCTCGAGCCCTACGACATATTGGTGCTGGCCACCGGCGGCGAAGCGCTGATACCCCCCATACAGGGGGTCAGAGGGCCAGATGGCAATTTGCAGCCTGGCGCGTTTACCTTTCGCTCTCTGCGAGACTACCAGCTGATACAAGCCTCTCTACCAACATGCAGGCGAGCAGTGGTCCTTGGGGGTGGCCTGCTAGGGCTGGAAGCCGCCCATAGCCTGCGACAGCGGGGCTTGGAGGTGGACTTGGTTCACCACAGCATGAAGCTGATGAGTAAGCAGCTGGACGAAGGTGGTAGCGCAACCCTGCGACGGCTTGTGGAAGCCTCAGGGATCAGGTTGCATATGCCCAAGAGAGCCATCAAGGTAGCGTGTACTACCAGGATAGAGGGTTTGATCTTCGAAGATGGCACGGAGCTGAGCTGCGATCTCTTGCTCATAGCCACCGGCATCAAGCCGAACGTGGAGCTGGCTAAGGAGGCTGACCTACATGTAGACAGAGGGATCATAGTCCATGACGATCTCTCCGCACACAATGATCCCCATATCTACGCCCTGGGAGAGTGCGCACAACACAGGGGCATAACCTACGGGCTGGTGGCCCCAGCATGGGAGATGGCAAGGGTGCTAGCCGAGAGGCTATCAGGTGTCAACCCGCAGGCGGCCTATCATGGATCGTTGGTATCCACCAAGCTGAAGGTGGCAGGGATAGAGGTAGCATCGCTGGGGCTAGCTGAGCCGCAATCCTCAGAGGACGAGGTGGTCTCCTATTGTGAGCCCAGGAGGGGCGTATACAAGAAGCTGGTCATTCGTGGAGATAAACTCATAGGGGGAGTCCTGATAGGGGATGGTAGGGTGCTACCCAGGCTGTTGAGATGCTTCGACCGGCAGGTGAAGCTGCCGACCGACAGGTCCGAGCTGCTGTTCAACCTATCATCCGAATCCCCAGGGCACGTAACAGATCTGCCGGACGATGCCCAAGTCTGCAACTGCAACGGGGTATCCAAAGGTCAGATCGTGGAGGCAGTGCGCAAGGGGTGCAGGACACTCAAGGCCGTGTGTGACAGCACCCGAGCAGGCACGGGCTGCGGCTCCTGCAAGGCTGAAGTACAGGCGCTGCTGGAGATGGCGGCCGGAGGCGAGGTGGCTGAGGATCCATCGATCCACTACTACGTGCCGGGCATCCCAATGACGAAACCTGAGCTCGTCGCCGCTATCAAGGAGAGAGGACTCAAGAGCGTCTCAGACGTGTTCAAAGAACTGGCGGGCGGTGTGGAGGATCCAGCTAGCAAGCCAGGGCTGGCTTCCCTGCTCAAGACTGTATGGGGGAAAGACTATATTGACGAGAGGGACGCAAGATTCATCAACGACCGCGTGCACGCCAACATCCAGAAGGACGGAACGTTCAGCGTGGTGCCCCGCATCTATGGAGGCGTCACCACACCGGCAGAGCTCAAGCGCATAGCCGAGGTGGCGCAGAAGTATGACGTGCCATTGGTCAAGCTTACAGGTGGACAGAGGATCGATCTGCTTGGCATACCTCGAGAGAAGCTGCCCGACATCTGGCGCGACTTGGGGATGCCATCCGGGCACGCCTACACCAAGGCCTTCCGTACCTGCAAGACCTGCGTGGGATCCGATTTCTGCCGATATGGTTTAGGCGACAGCATAGGACTAGGGATAGCTATAGAGAAGCGATTTCAGGGCATAGAAGCCCCCGCCAAGATGAAGCTGGCCGCCGCCGGCTGCCCCCGTAACTGCTCTGAAGCCACCACGAAAGACGTGGGGGTTGTGGCCGTGGAAGGGGGGAAATGGGAGATATACGTGGGAGGCGCCGCTGGATCCAGGGTGCGCAAGGGCGACCTGCTGTGCACGGTGACCAGCCACGAGGAGGTGCTCAAGTACATCGGAAGGTTCATCCAGTACTATCGAGAGCATGCTAAATACCAAGAGCGCAGCTACGATTTCGTCGAGCGCGTGGGCATCGAGAAGCTGCGTCAGGTGCTGGTAGAAGATTCTGAGGGCATCTGCTGGAGATTAGACGAGGATATACAGGCAGCAATCGAGGCCTACGTCGACCCCTGGTTGGAGGCCATCAAGCCCCACCACCCCCTGCAGTTCGTTAGCAAACTGACTCCTGTATCCAAGGAGGTAGAGAGCAAATGAGCCGGATAACGTCCCGCTCGCTCTACGAGCTGGGGCCCGCTGAGCTGATACCGCTGGGAGAAGGGAGAACTTTTGACGTGGATGGTACCTACATAGCGGTCTTCCGCACCCGTCAGGGAAGATTCTATGCCACTCAGGCCTTCTGCCCACATAAGGGAGGGCCACTAGCCGACGGCTTAGTGGGGCAATGCACCGTGATATGTCCCTTGCACGCGTTCAAATTCTCACTGGAGACCGGCGAGCCCATAGGCAACAGCTGTGCAGCCTTGCGCACTTACACCGTAGATGTTGACCCCCAAGGGAACCTGATCCTCCACCTGGATCTCGAGGGAGAATAAGCCATGGCTAGTTTGATGGGAGCTAAGGTAGCAGTGTTCGATGGTCGCAGGCACGACGAGATGGCTGCGCTGATCCGCCGATATCAAGGAGACCCGCTGTGCGCGCCGGTCGTGAGGGAGGTGGCCATGGACATCTCCCAGGATCTGAGGCAGGTCATCACAGCCCTGGAAAGCGGAACCGTAGGTACTTCCATCTTCCTGACCGGAAGTGGCGTTGAGGCACTTATGGCCAGCTCCGAACTCGAGGGAGTGAGATCCATTTTGGTCCAGGAATTATCGCGTACGACGATAGTAGCCAGGGGGCCCAAACCCGCTGCCGCCCTAGCTAGACATGGATTGCGAGCGGATATAGTCATAGGTAAGCCCTACACGAGCCGAGAAATCCTGGATACCTTGTGCACGTTACCAGTCTGCGGCTGGGAAGTTTTGTTGGTGCACTACGGAGAGCGGCACACAGAGCTGGCTGAGCAGTTGCGACTGATGAGCGCTGGGTTACACGAGCTCCTCCCCTACCGCTGGGAGCTCCCTGAGAACACTGCGCCAGTGGAAGACGCCATACACGCTATCCTGAGCGGCAAGGTGGACGCATTAGCCTTCAACAGCCAAGTACAGGTCAAGCACCTCATACGGTTGGCTGATCTGAAGGGTTATAAGATGGAGCTGATACAGGCCATGAGGCACAGGGTGGTGATCGCAGCGGTTGCCCCTGTGTGCCTCCAGGCCCTGCATGCGCTAGGGATCCAGCCCACAGTAGTCCCGGAGCACCCCAAGATGGGACACCTCATCAGGGCGCTTGCTGAGTACATGTCAACCCAAACACCCAAGGAGCAATCACATATTCGGAGTTGAGATGATGTCGGACGCCATGATAAGCAAAGCCACTACTGCTACTCGTAGTCGTAGAGGATGGATAGACTACTGGGATCCAGAGAACCCAGGCTTTTGGGAGTCTCAAGGCAAGCGGATAGCTCATCGCAACCTAGTATTCTCCATATTCGCTGAGTTCTTGGGGTTCGCCGTCTGGCAGGTATACAGCGTTGTGGCAGCCCTGCTGCCGTCGCTAGGCTTCGATTTCTCTGTGAACCAGCTCTTCTGGTTAGCAGCCCTGCCGGGTTTGGTGGGCGCCACCGCCCGGTTCTTGTACACCTTCATGGTACCGATATTCGGAGGACGCAACTGGACCATAGTCAGCGTGCTGCTGTTGCTTGTACCCACCTCTATGCTGGGGGTGCTGGTGCAGCATCCACGGACACCTTTCTGGGCGTTTGCGCTAGCGGCTACGGCCGCGGGGCTTGGAGGAGGTAATTTCGCCTCTAGCATGGCCAACATCAGCTACTTCTACCCAGAGAGGCTGAAGGGGTTCGCATTAGGATTGAACGCTTCTGGAGGCAACATAGGAGTAAGCATAGTACAGCTGATCATACCTCCACTGATCGCTGTGAGCGCCATTGGCAACCTAGTAGGGTCTCCACAAAGGATGGACGATGGCAGGCTGGTGTGGGCCCAGCTAGCTGGATTCGTGTGGATACCGTTGATCCTGCTGTCAGCCGCGTGCGCTTGGGCTTTCATGGACAACCTGAAGGTCCAGATGGCACCGTTCCGCGAGCAGCTCAGGGTGATCAGTCGCCCACACTCTTGGATCATGTCTCTGTTGTACGTGGGCACCTTTGGATCTTTCATAGGCTACTCTGCCAGCTTCCCTCTACTGATCAGCAGCCAGTTTCCAAACAATAGTCGATTGGTGGGTTACGCGTTCATAGGATCTCTCATAGGTGCGGTGGTTAGACCTATAGGTGGATGGCTGGCCGACCTACTAGGGGGTGCCAGGGTGACGCTAGGGGCGTTCATCGCTATGTCTCTGGCAGTGCTGGGAGCCATCTTCTCGCTGCATGCTGGAAGTTTTCCGCTCTTCCTGCTGAGCTTCGTTATGCTGTTTGCCGCTACCGGTCTGGGCAACGGATCGACCTTCAAGATGATCCCGCCTATATTCAGGCACTACAATCCAGAAGATCGTCGTAGAGCATTGGTGGAGGCAGCAGCCGCTATGGGGTTCGTGTCCGCGGTGGGTGCCTACGGCTCATTCCTGATCCCACGGGGCTACGGCATGTCGATCAAGTCCACCGGCACCCCCATGGTGGCTCTGGCGACATACCTCTCTTTCTACTTGATCTGTATATTGATAACCTGGCTGTGCTATCTACGCCCAGCTACGGGGATACGTACGTAAGGGGGGGATATGCGCAGAGGTGGGTACGTATGGATAGTAGGTGCTGGTCCTGGAGATCCCGAGCTGATAACGCTCAAGGGGCTACGAGCACTAAGGCGAGCCGAGGCCGTGGTGTACGACCGGCTAATATGCCCCGGCCTGTTGGAGGAATGTGAGCCCGAGGTCGAGCTGTACCCGGTGGGCAAAGCGCCAGGAGGCCCAAGCACCCCTCAGGCCGAGATCAACGCCCTCCTGCTGGCCCTGGCCGCGGATGGCAAGAGGGTGGTCAGGCTCAAGGGGGGAGACCCCTTCATCTTTGGACGAGGTGGAGAGGAGGTGCTGGCGCTCAGGACAGCCGGTGTGCCGTTCGAGATAGTGCCCGGAGTATCCTCAGCGCTTGCAGCCCCGGCCGCGATCGGCATCCCGCTCACGCATCGAGGGGTAGCCAGAAGCATAGCCATAGCCACCGGCCACGACCGAGATCACACCACAGGCACTCACAGCTGGGAGTCTCTGGTCCAGATCGACACACTGGTATTCCTCATGGCGATGGAGCACATAGAGCAGATCGTGCAGCAGCTGCTGGCCCATGGCAGATCGGCAGAAGAACCTGCGGCAGTGGTGGAATGGGCAACTACACCGTGGCAGCGGTGCGTCAGCTCACCTTTGAAGCTCATTCCCGAAACCGTTAGGAGGGCAGATATGGGGCCACCGGCGGTCCTGATCACTGGGCCAACGGTGGCCATAGGCGCACCCAACTGTTCGGCACAGGCAAGCCCTCCATACCAGACGGAGATCGGGAGGGCTAGTGTGCTACCGGCGTTGGAAGGTCGAAAGCCTTGGCGGCCGTAGAGGCTATCACTTCGCCTATCGCGATGGACGAGGTCGCTGCCGGGGATGGCGCGTTGCGCACGTGAAGGGCGTTGCCCGATCTATTGAACACGAAATCGTCCACAAGGCTGCCATCGGGAGCCAGCGCCTGGGCTCGCACACCTGCCGGCCCGGGCAGCATGTCTTCCTCCTTGATCGAGGGGACGTAACGCTTGAGCGCGGCCAAGAAGGCCACCTTGCTGAAGTCGCGATACATCTCCTCCAACCCCATGCGCCAGTACCGCCAAGCCAACAATCCAAAGCCCCGGTAAGTCAAGGCCTCCAGTAGGTCGCGAGCGTTGAAGTCCGTGCGCTTGTAGCCCTCGCGGGCGAACGCCAACACGGCGTTGGGCCCCAGCCACACCTCCCCGTCCATCCTCCGCGTGAAGTGCACCCCCAGGAACGGGAAGCGCGGATCCGGCACGGGGTAGATCAACCCCCGCACCAAGCGCCTCTTCTCAGGACGCAGGACGTAGTAGTCGCCCCTGAAGGGCACGATCTTCGGGTACTTGGGAGCGCCGGTCATCTCCGCGATGCGATCGGCGTACAGCCCCGCGCAGCTCACTATGTACTTCGATTCCACCGACCCTCGGCTCGTCTCTAAGCTGTAGAGCCCACCTTTCTGTTTTATGTCAAACACCTCGTGCCCGGTAAGGATCTCGCCACCACGGGCCTGTACCTCGTCGGCGTAGGCCTGGGCGACGCGCCCAAAGTCCACTATGCCGGTGGTGGGGGACCATATGGCCCGGATGCCCTCGCACTCAGGCTCGATCTCCTTGATGCGTTCCGGACCGATGATCTCCACCCCCGGCACGCCGTTGGCTATGCCCCTCTCGTAGATGTTCTGAAGCCGTGGCAGCTCCTCCTCCGTGGTGGCCACTATGATCTTGCCGCAGAGCTCGTAGGGTATGTCATGCTCCTGGCAGAACTGTATGAGCTTCTGCTTGCCCGAGACGCACAGTTTGGCCTTGAGGGAGCCTGGAGCGTAGTAGATTCCCGAGTGGATGACTCCGCTGTTGTGCCCGGTCTGATGCTGAGCTATCTGCTCCTCCTTGTCGAGCACGGCTAGCCGTAGCGCTGGATGCCTCTTGAGGATCTCCATCGCCTAGGCCAAGCCCACGATGCCAGCACCTATCACTACCAGGTCGTACTTCCTATCGGGCATCCCATCACCTCCAGAACACAGCCAAATTCTCATTAAAATATACCGCCAAAGGGGCAGCTATGGGCCAGGTTAGGGCCCTTATCCCTCAGTATGTTAAAATCTTCCAACTGTTTCGTCAAACCTCGTACGGGAGAGGTATCAGAGATGCTCGTAGGCGCTAGGAGTCGAGTGGCGTTGGGTATGCTGCTGGCGTGCGCGCTGGCCGTCGCCGGCTGCTCCCTATTCGGAGGTAAGGCTATGAGACCCCAGCCCACCCAGCCTAGCGGTAGCCCCACCGCCGTGGCGGCTGCAAGTCCCACGGCCATGCTCCCCTCCATGCCCACGCCGCCCCTGCCATCGACTCCGACGCTCCCGCCCACCCCCACCCCGCAAGCTACCCCGACGCCCGCGGGGCTGACCCTGCGGTACAGCTTCAAGCCAGGAGAGAGCTATAACTATATTGGGAGCACCGTCTTCGAGTTTGAGCCCGCTGGTGACAGCTCCCCCCTGCGCACCGAGGCGGAGTACACCTACACCCTCACGGTCGAGCGCATCGAAGGTGGTACGGCCACCCTATCCCTACGCTACGACGGTCTCTTGACGTCCAACGGAGGGCGGCGCGGAGAGCGGAGGCGGCAGGCTGCTAACCAGGAGGAGTTGAGGGCGCTGGGCATGAGGGTGCAGGTCAACTCACAAGGCCGTATCCTGAGACTGGAGGCCAGCTCAGAGGCCATGTCGCCGTTGGCCTCAACGTTGCAGAGAGGTGCCCTTTTCGGTGTGGAGCTGCCGGAGCGCGCTCTACAGCCTGGTGACAGCTGGCAGTCGACATCCCCAGAGGGAACCTCTGAGTACACCTTCGAGGGCACACGAGACATCCAGGGCAGGCGGCTGGCAGTGATCACTGCCAGCTCTCCGGTCACCGCGGAGATCTTCGGGGGAAAAGCTCGAGGAAGGGTCGATACCACCCTGCTGTTTGACCCAGCGCAAGGTAAAATGGTACAGATGCAGATCAAGTCTGCGCTGAGGATCGCGGGCGAGACCGTCCGCGGATCTTCGAGTTACCTGGTCAAAGTGAGAGCGAGAGGATAGAAGCATGTTAAGCTACGGCGACGCCAAGGCGAAGATAGCCAGAGCGGTAGAGACGCTGGAGGGGCGGGAGCTCCTACAGCGGGTCGTAGAGGTCATCCAGGACAGCTTCCCCCACTACAGCTGGACGGGCATATACATGGTGCGGGGGGACCACCTCGTGCTGGAGGCATGGAAGGGACCTCAGGCCACGGAGCACGTCGTCATCCCCATCGGGCAGGGCGTCTGCGGCGCAGCCGCAGCCAGCGGTCAGACAGAGGTCGTGGACGACGTGAGCCAAGACCCACGCTACCTGATGTGCTTTCCCGGCACCAGATCAGAGATCGTAGTGCCCATCAAGAAAGGGCTTCAGGTATTAGGGGAGATCGACATAGACTCCGATGAGCTGGCAGCCTTCACCGATGAGGACCGCAGGTTCCTCGAGGAAGTGGCGGCCATGATCGCGGATAAGGTGGGATAGACGTGAGAGCCTTTAGAGTCGATCAGAGGAGGGAGCAGTACGGCCTCATAGCATCGCTCCTGGTGCTGATAGTAGCCCTTGGGGCAGCGATCGCCACCGGCAACCGCTTCAGCCAGGTCACTGGCGGTGTGGAGGCCATAGCCTTCAGCTGGAGCAGGCTCATCAGCTCTCTGGGCAGCGCGCTCCCCCTCGGCTACGCCTTCG
>JBHORE010000210.1:0-6990 GCA_042408415.1 Thermobaculum sp. | reverse complement strand
GGGGAGGTACACCGACTACAGAGAGCTGGTGCGGCGGGATGACCTGGATGCGGTGATGGTGCTCAGCAGCGATGAGTACCACACGGATGCGGTGCTCGCGGCGCTGCGCGAGGGCAAGCACGTGTTCGTGGAGAAGCCGATGTGCCTGACGCTGCGGGAGGCTGAGCAGATCATCCAGGAGAGGGACCGCAGCGGCAGGCAGGTCATGGTGGGGTACATGCGCAGGTACGCCCCGGCCTTCCTGGAGGGCTGCCAGAGGGTGAGGCAGCTGGACAGCATAGAGTACGTGCGGGTGAGGGACATCATAGGTGAGAACAGGTTGATCATCGAGCAGTCCTCCAGGGTCCTCAGGTACGATGACGTGCCCCGCGAGCTGGTGGAGGACCGGAGACGCCGGGGCGAGGAGATGGTAAGCGAGGCCGTGGGCGAGGGCTGGCGGGAGCTGTACGGCACCTACAGGCTGCTCTGCGGGCTGTCCAGCCACGATCTCTCGGCGATGAGGGAGCTGGTGGGGATGCCCAAGAGGGTCGTTGGCGCCGCCAGCTGGAGAGGCGGCCGGAGGATAGTGGCGACGCTGGAGTTCGAGGGCTACGTGGGCATGTTCGAGACCATGGTGGACGAGCAGAGGAGGTTCGACGCCCACCTCGAGGTGTACGGGCCAAGGGAGAGCATCAGGGTGCAGTACGACACGCCCTACATCCGTCACCTGCCCACCAGGCTGATCCTCTGCAGGACGGAGGGGGATGAGTACAGGGAGGAGGTGGTAAGGCCCACCTTCAAGGACCCCTACACCTGTGAGATGGAGTACTTCTATGAGGTGGTCAGGCGCAACGAGACCCCCAAGACCTCTCAAGAGGACTTCTGCCAGGACCTGCAACTCTTCCAGCAGATCATCCAGGCCATAAGGCAGGGAGGGTGTTGCTAGCTCCACATCCTGTATATTGTCTATAGATCATGAGTTTGGAGTGTGGGCTTTGACTACGATTCACGACGTCGCTCGCAGGGCGGGGGTATCGATAGCTACCGTCTCCAGGGTCATCAATAATGTGCAGCCGATAGATCCCGAGACGGCACAGAGGGTGAGGGCAGCGATCGAGGAGCTGGACTACCGCCCGAACTACGTGGCCCGGGGCCTGCGAAGGAGGAGTACCCGCAGCCTCGGCCTCATCGTGTCGGACAACTCCAACCCGTTCTTCGCGGAGGTCGCCCGCGCCGTGGAGGATGCGGGCTATGAGGCGGGCTACAGCGTGATACTGTGCAACTCCGATCTGTCGGTCGAGAAGCAGGAGAGGTACATAGACGTGCTTATCTCCAGGCGAGTGGATGGCATAGTGCTGATGTCGGCCCCTGGTGCCGACCTGAGAGCACTAGTTGAGCGCATCACCCATGCCGATATTCCCTTGGTGATCGCCAACAACGAGGTGCCGGATCTAGGAGTGGACGAGGTGCAGGTGGCCTTCTACGAGGGGGGATACCTTGCCGGCAGGTACCTGCTGGACTTGGGACACAGAGCCATAGGCTACGTAGGGTTCTTCTCAGAGCAGGCAAAAGGCTACACCCTTAGAGCACAGGGATTCATGCACGCTCTGGGAGAGGCAGGTGTCGAGCTGGGGCCAGAGCGGGTCGTTTACGGTAGGGGTAGGTACGAGGATGGCAGGTCGGCGGTAAGGGCACTGCTCACTAGGGGGATAGATGTGACGGCGTTGTTCGTCTTCGACGATCTGATGGCTATGGGCGTCATCAAGGAGCTGCAGGCTAGTGGGCTACGTGTGCCGGAGGACATATCGGTGGTGGGCTTCGACAACATCATCTACGCCGAAGCCACCACCCCGGCCATCACGACGATAGCCCAGCCCATAGCTCGGATAGGACACGAGTGCGTGCGCCTGTTGCTGGAGAGGATAGAGCAGCCGGAGATGGAGCCTCGTCAGGTCCTGCTGCCCACCGAGCTGGTGGAGCGCGAGAGCTGCCGGCGGCTCGACTAAGGAAGGCATCTCTTCGCCCGCATCGCCTGGGCGTGCTCGGACAGGACTGCCGCGGTGCTGCTGGGGTATACTACCCTGAAGCCGTCGTAGTCGGGATACAGCGTGCCGTCATCCTGGATGCCGGTGAGCAGCCAGAACTGGTCCCCGCTGCCCGCTTCCTCGTACACGATCTGCGTCCAGGTGCGATACACTTCGTCGCGCGTGGCCTTGTCGCGGTAGCCGTACTCCTCCAGCACCACTGGCTTCTTGCCGCGAGCGTCCCGTATGTGGTCTCTTATCCAGTCTGCGCACCAGTCAAGGTCCTTTTCCCAGTGGTCTGGATATAGGTGGAACGTGACATAGTCCACGTTCGGCAGCTCCAAGAAGGACTCCCAGTCGACTCCCTGGGAGCCGTTGCGCGTCCAGTCCGTCCTCCCTGTCTGTCGGTAGAATCCCTCGTCGCCTATCGCCACCAGGTGATGTCTGTCTAGGCGCTTGATGAAGGTGCTCATCTCATCGACCCACCTACGCAGGGTAAGACCTGTGGTGTCGGCCTGGCAGCGCGGCTCGTTGGCCAGCTCCCAAGCCATGATCGTGGGGTCGTCCATGTAGCGCACGCCTGTGTAGCGGTTGCGCCTCCGCAGGAAGTGCTCGACGTAGGCCTTATAGGCTATCCTGATCTCTGGGTTGGTGTAGAACTCGTCGTGGCTGGAGCCTCCAAACCAGCGGACGTACTGCTCCATGCCCCCGAAGTCGGACCAGTTGTTGGTGAGGGCTATCACCAGCTTGAGGCCATAGCGCCGTGCCCGCCACACGGTGTAGTCCATGCGCTCGTAGCCTTCCTCGGGGTAGGTGTAGGGCTCGGGTTGCATGACGAAGCCCTCTGCGGGCTGGCCATCGATGAATCCCCAGCACCTCAGCACGCTGAGTCCCATGGCGGCGGCATCGTGCAGGACATCGTCTATCATTTGGTGGCTCTTGTAATGCATATAGTAGTTGTTGGTGCCCGCGAAGTAGAATGGTCGTCCTCCAAGGAAGAAGCGGTCGCCAACCACCCGCACAAAACCCCTACCCAGTCGGCGTCCTCGCCTGGCCTTGCTGCCCCCAACCGGAAGCAGCGTGCTGGCTCCCAGTACCGCCGCTCCCGCGATGAACTCCCTCCTGCCGATCCTCCCGTTCGTCATCGCCTTACCTCCCTTGGGTTCGTGGTTGAACAGCAGCAATTATTGCGCCAACATCTGCTCTATGCTCTTATCTGTTGCAGGCAATTATCTGAGGGTCTCCGTGCACGAGCTCTCCGCCCTTGATCGTGGCCAACACCTGGAGACCTTCGCTCCCCTCGCGCAGCACCACTAGGTCGGCGGGAGCACCCGGGCGCAGCGTGCCCAGGGGCCAGAGGTCGAGCAGCTTGGCGGGCAGGGTGGATGCTCTGCGCCAGGCGTCCGCACGGGTGCAGAGTCCCGTAGCCACCAGGTGGTTGATCGCTTGCAGCTGCGTGCGGGTCGCTCCCGCCAGGAGAGATGGGTTGCTGGCCAGCTGCAGCTTGCCATCGGATGTCAGCACCACCTCCCCTCCCACGCTGCTGTGGTACCTGCCGGGGGGCAGGCCAGCCAGTGGGGCGAGGTCACTGACGATCACTGCCTTGTCGCCCTTAGCCCGCAGCAGCACCTTGATGAAGGCGGCCGGCAAGTGGAGGCCATCAGCTATGAAGCTGGCCCACAGCTCGTCGCAGGCCAGCTGCTCCCACAGGTAGTTCGGGTGCCTGGGGAGCATCGGGTGAGCGCCGTTGCCCAGGTGGGTCGATAGCCGTGCGCCAGCGTTCACGGCTTGTCTTATCTGTTCAGGGGAAGCGGCGGTGTGACCTATGGCCACGAGGGTGCCCGTGGACGCGCACTTGGATATGAACCCTGGGGCTTCTGGCCACTCTGGCGATAGGGTGAGGATCTTGATCCTACCGCCCGCTGCCCTCTGCCAGCGATTGAAAGCTTGCCAGTCAGGAGGTCGGACGTGCTCGGTAGGGTGGGCGCCCCTGGGTCCATCCTCTGGCGAGATAAACGGCCCTTCCAGGTGCATGCCCATGATCATACTTGCCAAGGGAATGTGCGCCGACATCGAGATGGCGATCGTCTCCAACAGGTGCTCCAGCGCCTCGTCGGAGTTAGTGATGAGCGTGGGTAGGAATCCTGTTACTCCCCAAGCTGCTAGATGCTGGGCCAGGGTGTGCAGGTCTTCTGGACGTAGGTCAGGCGAGTTGAGGTCTAAGCCCAAGTAGCCGTTCACCTGTAGATCCACAAGGCCCGGCGCGATGAGTAGTTCACCGTCCACGGTCTCGGCAGGTTGTATATCGGTTATCTTCCCCCTCTCGATCCGGAGCTCGATCTTATCTCCCCACAGCAGATGTACGCCCCTAAGGACTATTTGCGTCAAGGCTTATCCTCCCCAGGAGGCTCTATCTAAGTACAGGGTGCAGTTGGGATGCCTACGCAGTACCGAGGCCGGGCATAGGTGCGTGATCTCTCCGTTCAGAGCCATCTTTACCGCCTCTCGCTTGCGCTTGCCTGGTACCACGCAGTAGAGCGTGCTCGCGGCCATTATGGCCGGCACGGTGAGCGTGAGTGCGTACTCAGGCGTGGTCTCGAGACTTGGAAAAAGGCCGTCGTTGACCTGTTGTTGTCTGCTAGCTGGGTCCAGCCGCACGACCTTCATGAGGTATGGATCATGGAAGTCGGCTGTCTTGGGTTCGTTGAACGCTATATGGCCGTTCTCCCCTATCCCCAAGCAGGTGATATCTATTGGGGCCTCGGCGATGAGCGCCGAGTACCTGCCGCACTCGAGCTCTAGCTGCGCAGAACCATCTATGAGGTGCACCTCCCCAGGGTGCACCATCTCCAACAGATGCCTCATCAAGAAGCCCCCCAGGCTGCCCGGGCTTCCCGGGGGAAAGCCCACGTACTCGTCCATGTGAAATGCCGTCACCCTGCCCCAATCTATGCCCTCAGCTGCTGCCAGAGATCTCCACATCTCCAGTTGGGAAGGGGCGGACGCGAACACCATCCTCAGGTTATCCTGTGCCTCAAGCACCTTGCGCATACGCTCGGCGACAGCATGGCCAGCTGCTGCTCCCATCTGATGCTCGTCGTCGAACACCAGCACGCGAAGCTTGCCCACCGTCTGGGATATTATGGGCTCGGGGTTGGTAGATGGCTGCATGTTTCCTCCTAAGCGTTTACTCCTCTAGTATAAACCTGGCCGAAAAGATGGGAAAAGTAGCAATCGCTAACGAGTGCAGATATTACGTATAATGTCCTGATCATGGTGGATCCTTGCGACCTGCTACCTGAACAGTTTAAGACCAAGCTAAGTGAGTTGCTCCCTCCTGAGCGTTATGAGGAGGTGTTGGCGGCCTATAGGGCTCCAGCTATCACCACCTTCAGGGTGAACCCCTTGAGGGCGGATCGTGATGAGGTGGTGGAGCAGCTACGGCGCCTGGGTTTTGAGCTGGAGCAGGTTAGCTGGTACAGAGATGCCTATGTGCTCCGGAATCGCTCCAAGCGCGAGCTGATGCAGGCTCCACCCCACATCGAGGGCGGGATATACCTGCAGAACCTATCGAGCATGGTGCCGGCGCTGGTGTTGGCCCCTCAGCCCGGGGAGCGAGTGCTCGATATGGCCGCGGCCCCAGGCAGCAAGACAACCCAGATCGCCGCGTTGATGGGCAACAAGGGGGAGATAGTGGCCAACGACGTCAGCCCCACCAGGCGCTTCAGGTTGCTAGCCAACCTACGGCAGCAGGGGGTGACTATAGCTAGGGTGACCTCGATCCGGGGGGAGGTGATGTGGAGATCTTATCCGGAGCAGTTCGACAGAACCTTGCTGGATGCTCCCTGCAGCATGGAGGGGATGTTCAAGTGCGGGGATCCAGCCACCTACGAGCACTGGTCACCCCGCAAGGTCAAGGTGCTAGCCCAGAGGCAGGCCCACCTGCTGAGGTCGGCGGTCTCAGCTACGAAGGTGGGCGGGGTGGTGGTCTATTCCACCTGCACGCTGTCTCCCGAGGAAAACGAGGGGGTTGTGGACTGGCTGCTCCACAAGGAGGGGGATGCGGTGGAGCTGGAGCCAGTTGAGGTGCCTGGTCTAGAGCTGGCACCTGCGCTTGAGGGGTGGCAGGGGAGGAGGTTCGACCCTAAAGTATCCCTGTCGGCCAGGATACTGCCCTCAAGCCTCATGGAGGGGTTCTTCGTAGCCAGGATCAGGAAGGTGAGGTCGAACCTGCCGGCTCGACGGGCCTAGGAGCTCCAGCCGAGGTAGTCTTTCACAACCTCTATGATAATCCTCATCGACTCGGCGGACTGTGGGTGCTTTGGGCTGGGGCTGCCCTCTATGGTGATGAGGGCCTTCCACAGCGTCCATCCCATACCCCTCAGATAGGTGCCGTCGTCCAACCCCATCGCGGACAAGAAGCTCTTTCGGCTATCTCCCGAGAAGAAAGTCCAAGCTATGGCCAAGTCGCATGCTGGATCGCCTACCGCTGAGCAGCCGAAGTCTATGACGGCGTGCAGCACGCCATGCCTGATGATCAGGTTCTGGGCCGTCACATCGCCGTGCACCCACACCGGCTCATGGGGCCAGCGCGTGGCGACCGCTGCCTCCCAGATCTCGGTCACCAATTGGCCGTCCACCACGTTGCTCAGGGCAGCTGCGGCTCGCCGGGTCTCGTGCCCGTACACTTCCAGGTGACTGCCCCGATGCCAGCTGTGGGACCCGGCCAGTGGGCCACCGGTGGTGTCCGCCGTCTGCAGCGCTCGGAGGAAGCCAGCTAGGTCGAGCGCGAGCTGCACCATGTCAGATATCTTTGCGGTGGTGGCGGGCTCGCCTTCTATCCAGCGGTAGATCGACCAGTGCCACGGGTAACCATCGCTGGGTGAGCCCATGGCCACGGGCTGTGGTATCTCCAGAGGCAGGTAGGGTGCCAGCTTGGGCAACCACTCCTGTTCCTTGGGGACTTGTGGAGCGTAACCCTCGCCAC
>JBHORE010000207.1:0-13307 GCA_042408415.1 Thermobaculum sp. | reverse complement strand
CTGTGCATGCTGCAGGCGCAGCTCGAGGGGCGTACCGATCGCCACCACTCGCCCTTCCACCATGAACCCCAGGCGATCGCATAGCTTCTCGGCCTCCTCCATGTAGTGGGTAGTTAGCAGGATGGTGGTTCCCGATCTTCTGAGCTCGAGAACGGCTGCGTGTACCACCGCGGTCGCAGCAGGATCCAACCCCCTGCTGGGCTCGTCCAGGAAGAGCACCTGTGGACGATGGATCAGCGCCCGTGCTATCATCAACCTCTGCCTCATGCCGCTGGAGAAGCTAGCGACCTTGTCTGCAGCACGATCCTTTAAACCCACTAGCTCCAGCACCTCATCTACCCTGCTGAGATCGACCCCATACAAACCACAGGCAAACTCCAGGTTCATCCGAGCCGACAGGCGCTCGTAGAGCAGCTGCTCCTCGAACACTACGCCTATACAGCGCTGCAGCAGAGCCCTGTCCCGAACCACGTCGCAACCGGCTACCCTGGCATCACCCTCCTGCGGTGCGATCTGGCCGGTCAGGACCCTGATGATGGTAGTCTTGCCAGCGCCGTTGGGACCCAGCAGCCCGAATATCTCCCCTCGGCGCACTTCGAAGCTGACACCGTCCAAGGCGCGCTTGGGCCCGAAACACCGCACCAGACCCCTAACCTGTATCGCTGACTCCTCTTCCACATTGCACCTCCGACTCCGTAGCTACAAGCTAGTGTAAGCTTTGGCGAGCGTCGGGACCATAAGAAAGCCATGAGAGGAGCTATTCAGGACGTGACAGGATCATATGTCGGGCCAAATGGAGCAGCTACAGGCTGTGCTAGAATAGTGCACCGAGAGCAGAGGGTGGCCATGCTGTGCTTGGAAGGGCTTGAGAAGATAGATGGAGGCCGCACCGTGTTGGCGATCGACTCCCTGCAGCTCGCCGACGGTGAGGTGTTGGCCGTGGCCGGGCCCGGAGGCAGCGGCAAGACCCTGCTCATACACCTGCTGGGGGGGCTAGTGATCCCAAGCAGGGGCAGGGTGCTGTTGGACGGCGAGGACGTCCATAGATCTCCAAGGGCTCGCTCCAGGATAGGCTTAGTGTTCGAGGAAGACCTCCTGTACGATCGCCTGAGCGTAAAGGCCAACGTGCTAATGGCCTGCAGGCTGCACGGCGTGCCGGACCAACAGGCGATGGAGGCGCTCAGCCAGCTTGGGCTAGACGATCAGGCAGGAACCACCGTAAGCAAGCTCTCCGCCAGCGGTAGGAGAAGATTAGCGCTGGCCCGTGCCCTGGCGCTCAGACCTAGGTTGCTACTGCTCGACCAGCCCTCGCTGCGCACCGACTTCGACACCAGGGAGTTGCTGTCCCAGCTGCTGAGGCAGCGAGCTGCAGAGGGGGGCATAACGATCATAGCGGAGGAGGATGTCTCCTGGGCGGGCAAGCTTTGCACCCAGATACTGGAGCTTTCTAATGGTAGGATTGTAGCGCGCTCCAGCACAACCGACACCAGCAGAGAGCGACATGTGCCCTACAGGATACCTGGACGTAAGGGAGACCACATCATGTTCTTCGATCCAGCCGACGTGCTGTACATCACCACGCGGGATGGCCAGACCATCCTGCGCACGGACACTGACGAGGCGTACACACAGCTGACGCTTCAGGAGCTTGAGTCCAGGCTAGTGGGTAGGGGGTTCTTCCGTGCCCACAGGGCTTACCTAGTCAACCTACAGCACGTCAAGTCCGTGGTGCAGTACACCCGCAACAGCTTCAGCCTGCAGCTGGACGACCCGGCGGGCACGATGGTGCCCCTCAGCAAGCAGTCCGAGAAGGAGCTCCAGGATCTCCTGGGGTACTAGCCTCCAACATCCTGGACAGCTCTTGACACCATACCGATGCATCTCTATCATGCCCTCTAGCATCAACACCTTCTAGGAGGATGGTATGTCCTTACTGCAACAGCTTGTCGATAGCCTATCAGGGGGGAGCGTGGAGGTGATCGATCTCACCTCGCCCCTCTCGGAGAACACGCCGGTCATCCAGCTGCCCCCACCTTTTGCCAACACCCAGAGCTTCACACGACGGGTGGTCAGCAAGTACGATGACAAGGGCCCGGCCTGGTTCTGGCATGACATAAGCTTGGGCGAGCACGTGGGAACGCACTTCGACGCTCCGATCCACTGGATCACAGGTAAGGATGGCGCGGATGTGGCCAGCATACCATTGCGCCACCTAGTGGCGCCTGCCGTAGTAATCGACAAGAGCAGCGAGTGTGCTGAGAACCCAGATTTCTTGCTGGAGGTCGAGCATATAGAGCAATGGCAGGAAGAGCACGGTCCCCTACCTGAGGGATCATGGCTGCTCTTCCGCTCTGGCTGGGACGCCAGAGCAGGTAGCCCGGAGGCTTTCCTCAATGTGGACGAGAGGGGATCGCACACCCCAGGCGTGTCCGTGGAATGCGCTAGATGGCTTGCAGAGAGATCTCCCATTATCGGTATAGGGGTGGAGACCGTTGGTACGGACGCCGGGCAGGCAGGTTCGTTCGACCCTCCTTTTCCCTGCCACGCATTCCTGCTGGGAGCAGGCAAGTACGGCCTAACACAGCTTGCTAACTTAGCGAAGCTTCCTCCCAAAGGAGCCTTATTGGTAGTGTGTCCACTGCCCATAGTTGGAGGTACGGGTAGTCCCGCTAGAGTACTGGCGTTGGTCGAGAGGTAAGATATGGAGAGAAGGGTCTACGACGCAGTCGCTGAGACGCTAGCACAGCTTGGGGTACATACCTTCTTTGGGCTAATCGGTAGTGGCAACTTCCACGTTAGCAACTCACTATGTTCCTGGGGCGCAGACTTCGTAGCGGCTCGCCACGAGGGCGCAGCGATCACCATGGCGGATGCTTGGGCTAGGTGCACTGGGCAGGTAGGGGTTTGCACGGTCCACCAGGGACCTGGACTAACCAACGTAATGACAGGACTAACGGAAGCTGTCAAGAGCCGCACGCCGCTCTTGCTGTTGGCAGCGGACACCGCAGCATCCGCGATCCGTTCCAACTTCAAGATAGACCAAGAGGCCCTTGTGCGCTCGGTAGGCGCTATCGCTGAACGGGTGCACGGACCAGCCACGGCGGTGGAGGATACTGTGCGGGCGTGGTGGAGGGCACAAGTGGAGAGGCTTCCCGTCGTGCTGATGCTGCCGCTGGATGTGCAGTCCAAGGCCTTCGAGGGGAAGGTAACCATACCTCCCATACCTCCCATATACCCCGTACGCCCCTCCAGAGAGGCCGTAATGCGAACCCTCTACGCCGTCGAGGCCGCTAGGCGCCCGCTCATCCTAGCCGGTAGGGGAGCGGTAACCTCAATGGCCAGGGACGCCCTAGAAGCGCTGGGAGAGCAGATAGGAGCGCTGCTGGCCACATCGGCAGTTGCCAACGGGCTCTTTTCTGGTAACCCTTGGTACCTCGGCATATCAGGGGGATTCGCCTCTCCTGTAGCCGCCGAACTCATTGCCGGTGCCGACCTAGTGCTGGCGTTTGGCGCATCCCTAAACATGTGGACCACTCGCCACGGTAGGCTCATCAATCCGGGGGCCACGGTAGTACAGATAGACAACGAGCCTCAGGCGTTGGGGGCACACCACCGGGTGGACATAGCTGTACTAGGGGATGCCAGACAAGCAGCACTGGACATCCTAAGGGAGTTAATTGACCAGGGAGTAACCCTGCAGGGTTGGCGTAGCCAGGAGATCCAAGAGAAGATAACCCATGGAGCATGGAAGCACGCTCCTTACCAAGATGCCAGCGGTGATGGCCGGATAGATCCACGCACCCTTTCCCGATGCCTCAATGAAATCTTGCCCGAGGAGAAGGTATTAGTCACAGACTCCGGCCACTTCATGGGCTACCCCGCGATGTACATCGACGTCCCAGACGCACAAGGATTTGTGTTCACCCAGGCCTACCAGTCTGTAGGTCTAGGGCTGGCCACCGCGATTGGGGCGGCGATAGCCCAGCCAGATAGGCTGACTGTGGCGGCGCTGGGCGATGGAGGAGCTTTCATGGGGTTATCCGAGCTGGAGACCGTGGCGCGCCTGGGCCTTAGGATGCTGATCGTGATCTACAACGACTCCGCCTACGGTGCCGAGGTGCACCACTTCGCCCCCGAGGGCGCGCCTTTGGATATAGTACGCTTTCCTGAGTTTGATTTCGCCCCGCTGGCAGAGGCGGCCGGCCTGAAGGCGACCACAGTAAGGCGATCGGAGGACCTACAGGCCGTGCAGGCATGGATAGATGAGGGCATGGAAACGCCTATGCTCGTGGATGCCAAAGTAGTGCCAACGGTAGTAGCCGAGTGGCTGGAGGAAGCTTTCAGGGGACACTAACGGGCAGGGTTCTCCCTGCCCATAGAGCACCGGCAGGAACAGCACCTTCCTGCCGTTCCCGGCTAACCCTTACACCTTGTAGGCAAAGCGCGTTGGGTATAGGTCTGGGCAGCCAAGCAAGAGCGTCGTGACAGCGGCACGATAGGCTCTCGGGCTCTGCGTCTTGCGCAGGTATCTGTCGCCGCGGACCCACTGAAACCTCACTCCCTATAGAAGCCCGTACCACGACCAGAGCACCTTAGCCCAACATAAACCATACGTATCTGCTTTGGTAAGAACACCTAGCCCACGATCCCGAGCTACTCTAGGGCGACAGCGTACGCACAACACCTAGAGAAGGGCGCTTTGGCTCGCAGCTGTAACCTACTGTACTCGATAAGAGCATAGACCTGCAGCAAGGTGTTGGGTTCGCGACGCGCAAGAAGAGGGTCGAGCGCGAAGGCTACGCGCGGTAGGGGTCTGGCGACAAACCAATGGGTAGTAGAAGCACCGCCTGATAAATCCCTCTATCCATCGTGATCATCCATCAGAAGCCTCTCTAGAGCGCCAGGATACCTCGTGAGCAGAGAGGCTGGAATGGAAGCCCCTTCCCCTAGCGTCGTAGGGGTATAGGTCCATGCAGGTGAGCATTACGACTATTAACCTCACGCTCTTCTTGTAGAAGGGACAGTACGAGCAGGACGAAGGCCCGAGTAAGGTATATCATCCCCCAAACGCCCACATGACTATACCTCCCAGCTGCTGATCAAGCAGGGGTGTGAGTCCAAAGGGGTTATGGGGATCTGCGTACACGACGTACACTACATGATCATAGAAAGTAAACAATCCTCCTAAGAGCCCCCCTTCGGCGGCAGCCAGAAGTATGTAAGGGACAACAGCCACCCTGCCCAACCTACGCCGCCCACTTGCAGGATGCAGTACCGGCCACCAGAAGAGCAACCCTGAAGCAAGAAACATAGCATGCTCAAGATAATGGACTATCCCCTCTCCTTGTGCACTATCGTACAACGCTGGTAGATGCCAAACTCCCACAACAAAGATGTATACCGTCGCCGTCACGACAGGACTGGTAACGAAGTGGAATAGGGCCCTGATCCGCGTTTTTGGACGAAAGAATCTGGGTAGAATTCTACGTGCTGAGTAAGGAAGCGACCATAACAATGGCAATATGGGACGAGATGCCCATATTAGTGGTGGAGCTACTTCCAGCAAGAAGATATGCTCAACCATGTGTACGGAAAACAACTGATCGCTATAAACCTCGAGGGGAGAGAGAAGAGCGATCGCAACAGCGCCTGTGCCCAGCAGATAGCTACACAATTGGAGGCGGGAAGGGGGCTCGATCCTTGCACGGGATCTAAGCTTAGTCCAACCAACGATGTACAACAAGACACCAACAATAAGGGCAATAACTATCCTGAGATCCCACTCCCAGGAAACCAACAAAACACTCAGATAGGACATGATCTATACAAACTCCCTTCCAGCCCATAGGGTCTTCACAAGAGCCCAATCGAGCCCTCTCTACTTGCCAGCTAGCAAGGATCGCAGCTCTTTCTCGCTAGCGTACGTAGTGGTGACCACTACAAGATCCCCAGGCTCTAGACGCGTGTCGCCACGCGGGAAAACAACATCTCCAGAGCGATTGATGGATATGACGAGGGACCCTGCAGGTAGACTAACCTCTCGCAGGCGCTTGTTGGCAAGTGGCGAGGAGGCGCTGATCTTAGCTTCCAGCAGCATAGTTCCAGGAGGCAGATCAGTCGCTCGCCTGACACCCCTCTCCAGAAATCTCCGATAAGCCCTGATAGCGTCACGCACGGTCACCTGCCCCACAACACCCTCGGCAGATACTACCGGAGCCCAGCCCAAAGGCTGGGCTGCAAGTTGTTCCATAGCCTGATCCAGAGGAGCGTTCGGGCTAACAGGCAAGATGTCGGGATCAACCAAGGATTCCATCCGCAAATCTCCCTGGGCATCACCAAGCGCCTCTAGCCGATCACGCGAGACGGCCCCCAGGTATCTACTGCCATCCACAACGCATACTCCGATATAATCACAAGACCGTAGGTGCATCCTAACATCCCTAACCTGCTCACTAGGACCCACCAATGGAGGTACACCCGATACAGCATCGCTAACCACCAACGAGGATAGCAGAGGAAAGCTCATCTGGATGCGATGCGTGGGAGAGCTAGCCCTGTTAGGTAGCTGGCTAGAGTAGATGGTAACGTCCCCAACAACGCTGTAGGACACGGCTACCGCGATCATAGCTGGAGCCAAAAGCGAGAGGTTGCCGGTCATCTCGGCAACCATTAGCATCACGGCTAAGGGCGCGTGGGCTACGCCTCCAAACAGCGCCATCATCCCAACTATGACAAAAGGAGCAGGGGTGATCGGCATATGCGGCAAGAACATGACTCCTAACCTCCATAGACCTGCCCCCACCATACCGCCTATGAACATTCCTGGAGCGAATATACCCCCCGATCCTCCACTACCAATAGATAAAGAAGTGGACAGGATCTTTGCGAAAGGAAGCAACAAAATAAGCCACAATGGTATGGAACGTAGCGAGGGGGTCATAGCTATCTGTAACCATCCATACCCCATATGGAGCACCTGCGGCAACCTAATACCCATCAACCCAACCACGAGGCCACCAACAGCAGGCTTTAGCCAGTTCGGTAGAGACAAGAGTTTGAAGATATCGGATACACCGTAGAATACACGGGCATACAATATACCTACCAAGCCACAAACCATCCCAAGGATAGCGTAGTACAACAGCTGTATAGGAGACGTGAGCGCCAGATCCGGCTGAGAACCAAATATGGGAGTAAATCCAAATAGAGAACCATATATGGTATAGCCTACTATGGAAGCGATAAGTGCCGGCAGCAAGGCCTCGACCTCCAAATCGTGCAGGTACAGTATCTCGGCGGCCAAGACCGCCCCGCCCAGAGGAGCACGAAATATCGCCCCTATGCCAGCTCCTATACCAGCCGCCACAAGTATACGCCGATCCTGAGGGCTCAAGCGCAAACATCCGCCAAGCATCGAGCCAAAACCCGCAGAGATCTGTGCTGCTGGGCCCTCACGACCGGCCGAACCACCAGTACCTATGGTGATGGCCGAGGCCACCAGCTTGATCAAAGGCACCCTACCCCTCATCCTACCCTGTTTGTGATGAATGGCGGCTATGGCAGCATCGGTGCCATGACCTTCCGCCTCCGGGGCCAGACTAAAGACTATAACCCCAGACAGCAGCCCCCCGGCTGCAACGACCAAGGGAAGCAGCCAAGGACGATGAATCATATGTATCAAAGAAGGAATAGCGCTACCTCCTTCGCCCGCGGGCGAAGGAGGTAGATAACCCACCAAATCGCCAAGCATCACACGAGTCACCAGATCTATGGTTAGGTAGAAGACTATCGCCCCAATGCCTGCAACTACGCCCACAGCAAAGCTCAGAGGTAGCCACTTGGAGAGGTAGCGCATTCCCTCTAGGTCACTTAGCCCACCCAGCGGCCTACGTATCCACGACTTGATCTCATCTACTATGCGAATGTGGTTCGACAACCTACCATGGGGGTCGTTACTTGGTTGCCCATCTAGATCGGGTTTCATAGCGCTAAGTCATTGTACTACATCTATGACGACGACCGCATACCTAGCAGTTACTCATGGGGCAGAGGCACTATACGAGTGAGGTGCACGTGCTGGTCCGTGGCCCAAATAACGCCGTCAAAGGCCTCCTCCATGCGCAGACGGTCGCGCGCCGGCCAGGATTCCACCACATCCGAAAGCACGGCCGTCTTGAGCACCAACTCCCTGTTACCGGTGGCTTTGGAGAGATCTTCCTGTTGTTCAAGCGCCGTGTCCAGATCCACATCCTCCGTCCAATCAAAGCTAGCCCAAATGGGCATCCCCAAATCGCTCTTCTCGTCTATCAGCTGCCTGAGGGAGCTGGCACGGCCCTTGAGAGGGTCGAGCTCCCGGACGAAGATCATCCTGCCCTCCTGTTCTAGGCGTCGGACATCTAGACCAAACCTTGAGTATGCCGACCTGAGCCCCTCAGCGTTGATATCCTCTCCTATATAGAACTTTGCCAGCAGAGCGCCGCGTGCCTCACCCACCTGGAAGAAGGCAGCATCCACCCTGTGCATTAACTCTTGACTACCTACAACCGCGACCAGCCTATCGGGAGTGCGGATAAAGGAGTTGAGGAAGCCGGTGAGCGTGCGCGCCTGCTCCCTGCCGCGGATGAACTCCTCTAGAGAAGAGCGGCGTATGCGCCATACCTTCCCCAACTTCACGCACGGCAGCCGACCCTCCCTGCACCATCGGTAGATGGTCACAGGGCGCACACCTAAGTACTGGGCCACCTCTTCTACCCCTAGCAGATCCTTCTCCGGACTCTCCATCAGCTCACTTCCAACCAATCTTGACCAAAGCGTATTGACAGGCCATGGCCTTTCCTGTACTATTTAGTACTAGAGTGTACTTTTTTATACATTGAGTATCTCTAATACCAGGCTACTCGAGACTACACAGCAAGAACGTAGCCATGGAGCTGTGTCTGTTGGCTTTGCTTTCTCCATGATATAGGATTTGCTGTTTTTCCGCGAGGGCCTTGCTAGGGGGAGATTGTGTCCGCGAAGATAGTGCTGTTTGAGGACAACCCCGACATTCGGGAGTTCGTGAACATGGTACTCCGAGAGGAGGGCTACGAGGTGGTGGTCCCGGAGAGCTTGACGGAGGCACTGGAGCACATCGAGCTCCACGGGGCCGATCTGTTCCTGCTGGACTCCCAGGGAGACGACCCTCAGGCGGCGATCGATAGCCTGCGTCTAGGCTGTGAGCGCGCCGGTTCAAAGGTAACCACCGTAGTGTTCACCGCCTACACGGTCAGCAGGGAACAGGCACTGGAGATGGGCTGCGCTGGTGTGATCCCCAAACCGTTCGACCTGGACACGCTGCTCTCCCAGATACAGCAGTACCTCCAGCTCTCCAGGAACCAGGAGGCGGCTAGCTCTCAGGAATGAACACCTGGGGACGCAGCATCGAGGGTTCCCACCTGACGGCAAGTAGCGTCAAGATCACCGTGATGATCGCCCCGAGGACAAGCGCAGCGGTGGGTGTAAGCCACGCTGCCAGCGCTCCAGCCAGCAGGTTTCCCACAGGCATCATTCCCAGACCCGCGAGCACCCAGATGCTCATCACCCTGCCCCGCATGTCGTCGGTGACTATCGCCTGCAGCAGGGTGTTGCCCGTGGCCATATAGGTCACCATGCCCCAGCCAGCGAAGGGGAGCGCCAGAAGCGACAGCGGCAGCCACCTGGAGACAGCGAACACCACGACGGCGGCCGCGAACACCAGCTGTGCCGTGACCATCAGCCTGCCCTTGTGGGGAGTATCTCCGATGCTGGCCAACATGAGCGCGGCGATGAACGCCCCCACCCCCATCGCCGTCAGGAACAAACTGTAACCCATCGCACCCGCGTGCAGCACCTCCTTGGCAAACACCGGCAGCAACGTGGTATAAGGGAAGAGAAAAATGGTCTGTACCACCGCCAGCAGCACCACCACGCGCATGAGCCCGTGCGACCACACGTACCTCCACGCTTCCAGGAGAGAGTGGACTATTCCTCCAGAGTACGCTACCCGGTGTTGCGGCGGGTACTTCGGGTGGATGATATACATGGCAAGCGCGAATACGAAGTAGCTTAGGGCATTGGCGAAATACATCGCGGCCGTGCCCAGCAAGTTCAAGAGGGCTCCCCCTATCGTAGGGCCCAGGATCCTAGTGAGGTTGAACTGCGCTGAGTTGAGGGCTATGGCGTTCATCAAGTACCTCTTGCCCACGATCTCAGGCACGATCGCCTGAAACGCAGGATTGGTCAGCGCCCCCACTACTCCCGACAGGAAGGACAACAGCATCAGGTGCCACAGCTGGATCCGACCCACGAAGATCAGCAGGCCGAGCGCTCCAGCGATCACCCCCAGCAGCACCTGGCTGACGATCAGCAGCCACCGCTTGTCCACCCTGTCCGCCAGCACCCCACCAAGCAGCGATAGGAATAGGTTAGGTATGGTGGCACAGAACCCCACCAGCCCCACGTAGAACTCGGACCTCGAGAGCGTCACCACCAGCCAGCCCTGAGCCACCGACTGCATCCACATCCCAGAGTTACTGATGAGCGCGGCAAAGAAGAACAAGCGATATTCAGGCAGATGCAGCGAAGCAAACGTCCCCTGCGGGGCCTGTACCGTGCTGCGCTCCTCGAGTGATGAGGAGGCGATCGCGGACTCCGCATAGGGAGACTGCTCAAGGGCCACTAATTCCCCATTGCCTTCGGCGCGGCTGGACCGTTGACGCTGCTGAGACATAGCATCATTATATCTCAATGCCTTTGGGGTAGCTCAACTACCCAGCAATAGCATTAAAATTCCTTCATCCCCCGATACGGGATATTCAGTCAAGTTTCATGATGATTACGTATAGTAGTTATGTGCATTTTGTGCAATAATGCGATATATAAGTTTTTATTTACGCCTCGATGCACCTAAGAGGCTTGTTGAGTTCGGAGGGATGTCTAATGATCAGCAAGGTATATCTGTGCCTGTCGCTCTGCCTAGCGCTCCTAGCTCTCCTCGCGCCCCGCACCGCCCTTGCCGGGATATCGATAGCTGACGAGCAGGCCCGGGCTTTGAGCGAGGTCAACCGCTACAGGCAATCGGTCGGGATACCGCCGGTCACCGCCACGACCGCTCTAAATACTGCTGCCCGCAAGCACGCAGTGTACATGCTGGAGACTGGTGAGATGGACCACTACGAGACCCAGAAGAGCAGCCCTTACTACGTAGCATACAGCCCCTACGACCGGGCCGAACTGTTCGGCTACAGCAACTCCTCGGTGACCGAGAACATTAGGTGGAGCTCCGAAGGGTCTGTGGGCACGCGCACGTACATAGGAGTAGACAACGCCGTGCAATGGTGGATGACGGGGATCTACCACCGCTTCGCGATCATCAGCCCCCGCACGGAGAACATAGGCTATGGCGTCTACTACAAGGACGGTAGGTCCGCGCAGGTGATGGACTTCGGGAACGACTACTCCCGCACCGGTCCTATGGTGCGATGGCCGCGACCCAATCAACGAGGCGTCGGCACCTACCTGGACGGTGAGTACCCCAATCCCGTGGAGCAGTTCGGGGGAGACTTCCCCGTGGGCTACCCGGTATCGATCACCTGGTACAGGGGGACCGTGCGCTACACCTCCATCCAGATGGTGCGTGCCAGCGACGGCAAGGTGATCCCAGGCTACAGGCTTAGCCCTCAGAACGATCAATTTCACCAGTGGTCTACCAGCCTGAGCTTCATTCCCAAAGACCCTCTGGACTACAGCACCACCTATACAGTTACCTTCAAGGGAGTTTACTCTCCTACTGGAAGCTCTAGTGATGAGCGTAGCTTCAGCTATACATGGTCCTTCACCACCCAGCCTCCCCCAGGGGGACTGAGGAGCAGCTCACCAAGCGACGACGCGACTGGAGTATCCCTCACCCCCACTATCCGGCTGTACTTTGAGCGCGGCCTGCGCAGCTACACGCTCGTGCCCAACAGCTACGTTGGCAGCTACTGGCAGGCGGTGGGGCTCAGCCTGAAGAGGTCCGACGGCACCAACGTGGCGGTAGATGTGGCGGAATCCACCGACTCCTACACCACCAGCATCTCGTTGCGGCCAGTCAACGCTCTGAGCCCCAACACTTGGTACACCCTGTACTACCAGGTCTACGACCGGTGGGGCAGGCCAGTCAGGGGGCAGGTGCGCTTCGCCACCGGTGGGTGAGGTGTTTTACATTGCAGCATACAGGCTGATCAGGTTACCGTCCGGGTCCCGGAGTACGGCGTACCTTTGTCCCCAGAAGGCATCCCAGGGCTCCCTATAACCCTCATAGCCACCGGCAACGACGCGCTCGTAGATCCGATCGACCTCGGCGGGGGAGGAGCACTCAAAGGCCAACTCTATCCTGTGACCTCGGGGCTCCTCCCATCGCTGATAGACCTCCCGCAGAAGCTCGACCTCGTCCCAACACAGGCGTACGCCTCCTAGGTCCAACTCCACGTGCGACTCCAATGGCTGTCCCTCGGGCAGGGGCAACCCCAGTAGGCGATAGAAAGCCAGAGATGTCGCCATGTCCTGGGTGGCTATACCCACCACTCCCAGCTTGACGCTCATATCCACCTCCATATTAGATTGAGCGGCCATTATATCAACTCTCAGCGCGCAGGAGAGGCAGCGAACTTGTTTAGAATGTTGGCCGTCATACGCTCTATCCTGGGATCGGCCACCCCGGGCTTGTCCAGTCCCCAGCCCCACCATATAGAGCCGGCGTCGAACACCCACGCGCCGCTGGGAGCTTGGTAGATGCTGGTGTTGCCGTGCCCCACTAATTCCCCGTGCTTGTAGATGGGGGAGTCGGCCAAGAGCGTATAAGACCTGGCCTGGGGCTTGGGGGCATGGGGATCATAGGTGTCGTACTCATAGCCCACGAGACCCTTGACCTTATCGCCGTCATGGAAGCCGGTGCCGGCGTATACCCAGCTATCTGAGTGGATGACCACGTAGTCGGCACCATCCTTGTCCATACCGCCGTAGTTGAGACCAATGAGCGGTTGCTCGGGCTCGCTGACAGGCGGATCTGGCCAGTTGACGGTGCTGTCCTTGCCCTTGACGGGGTCTATGCTCGCACTCTTGTAGCAAACGATTATCCTGTCGGGCACGCCAGAGCTGGAGGGCGCAAAGCGTATGTGACGGAAGACGTCGTTGCCCCCGAAGAACGCTAGGTTCACACCAGCGTCACGCGCCCTCTGCACGTTCTCCCGCATCCGGCGGGACCAGTACTCATCGTGCCCTATGCTGATGAACGCCTTGTGATGCTCAAG
>JBHORE010000205.1:0-17620 GCA_042408415.1 Thermobaculum sp. | reverse complement strand
TGGGATGGTTCATAAGCATCACGTACCCTGCCATCTGCGGCAGGATCGTGTTCTTGCACATATAGCAGAGAATCACCTAAGACAGTCGCTCTCTTCTTATCTTTGCCTAGTCCTCTTGATAAATAGGCAATTATGGCTAATGCATTGTCATAAGTGAAAGCCGGGTCAAAACCTATACTACCTAGGTATCCTCCCTTATAGCTTTGTATAAGCCTAAGGTGGTCACCACGATCGTAAAGATCCATCATTGAATCAATAAAGGCGTAGGCTTTATTGAGGGAACTCTGCATACTCCAACTCGCTGAAGCTTTACCCCAGGATGTAAGAGTTAGTGAGGCGGCAGCTACAGACAACTTAATGAATTGTCTTCTATGCATCATTTGTCTCCATTTAGTTGCAGCAATACTAAACAAAGGATGCATAGATGTTAACCTAGCTGACGGATTTCAACAAGGGATGTTGCCTAGGACTGTGGTGTACAACTATACTCTCCATCAACTATGTTGGGAGAATATTGTCGACCGATGAAGTCTTTTACTTTCTTATTGGTCTTGGCCCTCCTTATCAGGGTGGTGCTGAGGCAGCTGATAGCACCGCTAAATCAGGATTTGGCATTCGGGATCTATATAGCGTCCTCTTACTTTATATTGCCAATTATGGTTTTCAGTGCTAGGGATAGATTGGAAAGCTTCTTCTTGCAGTCAGGGGACTTACGCGGAGCCTTGGTCGAGGGCTGCTTACTCTTACTGCTGGCTCTAGCCGAAGGAGTAGGTGAAGCCTACTTACTGCTAGGAGGCGTATCCTTTTTGCCTCTAGAGGCGGTACCAGTTGTGTTATTAAATAGCTTCTTTACAGCTGCACTCATAGAAGAAGTTCTCTTTAGAGGGTTTCTCTTGGGTTATTTATGTGAGATCGGTATTGATAGCAACTGGGCAATAGTACTACAAGCGGCCATTTTTGCTGGCGGACACCTAAGATACCTCTTAGGGGGTAGGTGGTGGATGCTCATAATAGTGCTTACTTGGGGACTTATTTTTGGATGGCAGGTGCTGCGCCACAAAACAATAGCAGGTACTTTGCTGGTACACACATTGAGTAATACTATAACCTTCTTACTTATAGGCGGGACTGTCCACAGCCTGTAATAATCGTTTATCTATGACTTCTAAGAGCATCTATATGTTGAGGTATTGGAGCGGAGAGAATCTTATCCGCCACCTCTCTAGCCGGGATCAGAGATCTTATCTCCGCGGCCAAAGATGTATCCGGGCAGGAAAGCCCGAGCCTGTTGAACCAGACACCTCTTATACCTACTCTTGTAGCACCAACGATATCCGTTTCCCATACATCTCCCACCATAACAGCCTGGTGTGCTTTGCATCCGGCTACGTCAAGTGCTGCGTGGAATATTTCAGGTTCGGGTTTCGGAACCCCAACTTCTTCCGAAGTCACCATGAAGTCTACGAGATGATTCAGCCCACAGCACAGAAGCTTGTCACGCTGCTCCTGAACGAAGTTGTTCGTTACTATCCCAATCTTGACACCTTGGTGTAGATGGGATAGAAGTTCAGAGGCTCCTTCCACCGGAGTTCTCAGATCTAGATAGAGTTGGCGATATTCTGTTGCGAATTGTTCCGCTTCTTCTCTATCTATTTTGTTCCCGCACCACTCTACGAGTAATTGGAAACGAATTATGCGTGATTCTTCCACTGACATTTTGCCACGGAGCACATCTAGCCAAATCTCCTCTAGGAGCTCAGAGTATCTAGCCTCAAGCTCCTGGAGGGTCCTGGTCCTTAGTTCTTTATGCTTTTTCCTTAGCGCTTCAAGTGTTCTTAAAGTAGTGCCTCTATGATCAAATAGCGTATCATCGAGGTCAAACAGCACTACTTTTGTATCTGATCGATTACCGTTCAACCTGCAAGATCACTCCTTCATTAGCTCTTAGATTGACCTCTCTGCTAACTTTCTCTCCATGCCTGTCCATGTGCGTTGATAGCACCACTTGGCAGGGTATGTCACCCAGCTCTGCATAAGTCTGTGGTTGATTCCCCAGGTTAAGTACTATAATAAAGCGCTGTTGACCATACGCTCGCTCGTATGCTATCAGGTCGCCATTGCGAGGTAGAGATTTGTAACTTCCTATATGTAATGCAGGCTCAGCTCTTCTTAGTCCTATAAGTGCTCGATATAGCGATAGGAAAGATTTAGGATCGTTCTTCTCCACCTCTACGTTATACTCTTTGTAGTCGTCGGCAATAGGCAACCATGGTGTACCGGTTGTGAAACCCGCATTGGGGCTACTATCCCATTGCATCGGCGTTCGCTCGGGATCTCGGCCAAGCCCAAGCCCGGGGAATCTCTTTTCTACGGGGTCTTGAACTCTATCAGGGGGGATTCTGACATCTTGCATACCTATCTCATCACCATAGTACATGGTGGGAGTGCCTCTAAGTGTAAGGAGAAGCATTGCGGCCACTCTGGCTTGATCTCTGCCAACTCGGCTGGCAATCCGATGGTTATCATGGTTGCCGAGTACCCAGTTGGGCCATCCGTTGGGAGGTAGAGCTGCTTCGTAGCTATCTATAGCATGGGCAATCTCATCTGCTTTCCATGGTAGAAGTATGAGCTGGAAGTTGAAAGGCATATGGGCACCGTCGCCGTGCTCTCCGTAGTACTTCACCAAACGCTCGACTGGCAAGTAAATCTCACCGATAATGACCCTTTCTGGATATTCGTCTGCCACTTGTCTGATCTTTCTTACAATGTCGTGTACCTCAGGTCGATCAGTATTATAGACCGGTAGGTATTTCATCTGAGCTTCGGCCATCTCTATGATCTCCTGAAGAAGCTGAGTGCCCTCGGGCAAGTTCTTCAGGTAAGCTCCAGGTTTGTAGTCAGGATTGATGGGATTGTCCCGAAACTGGTCGTCCTTTATAAGATGCCACATCACGTCTACTCGAAAACCATCTACCCCACGGTCAAACCAAAATCTTAGGGTATTTAACATAGCCTCTTGTACTTCTGGATTTCTCCAATTAAGGTCTGGTTGTTTAGCTAAAAATGCATGGTAGTAGTATTGCCCTGTGCGCTCATCATACTCCCAGGCACTTCCCCCAAATACACTCTGCCAGTTGTTAGGTGGGCCTCCGTCTGGGGCAGGATCTCGCCATATGTACCAGTCGCGCTTAGGATTATCTCTTGAGGACCTTGATTCAATAAACCAAGGATGCTCATCAGATGTATGGTTTGGTACCCAGTCTAGAATAACTTTGAGCCCTATTGAGTGAGCTTCTTCCACCAACCTATCGAAATCTTCCAGCGTCCCAAATATCGGGTGAATGTCGGTATAATCAGCGACATCATAGCCAAAATCCGCCATGGGTGAGGGATAGATTGGTGATATCCATACGGCATCTACACCTAGCCATTCTAGATAGCTTAGTTTGCTAGTTATACCTGGTAAATCACCTATACCGTCTCCATTACTATCCATAAACGACCTGGGATAGATCTGGTAGATGATGCCCTTTTGCCACCAAAGATAACTCTTTTCTTCAGCGCTCATTCTTGCTCTCCTTCTTTAGACTTCAAGGTTGAGCCACCTTACCTCTTCTGGGGTGAGCTCTATCTCCAGAGCCTTCAAGGAAGAATGCGTTTCAGAGAGTGTTCTTGGGCCTATCAGCGCAAACGTGGGGAAAGGTTGAGATAGTACATAGGCAAGGGCTATGTTGATCGGCTCTACACCTTTCTCCCTGGCTAGCTGGTTGACTCGCTCCAGACGACGGAAGTTGTCCTCGCTATACCAGCAACGTACTAGCTCAGGGTCTGAGAAGTCGTCTGGACGAGCGCGGCCTGTGAAGAAACCGCGAGCCTGACTCGACCACGAGAACAGCGGCATCTGATTGCGCTCGAACCATGCTCGAGATTCTGGATCAGAGGACGAAATACATCCTGCCCAGGGTGGCTCTATCATCCTGGCAAGGCTAAAGTTATTGCTCACTGCTGCAAACCCTGCCAATCCATGCTCTCTCGCGTACTTGTTTGCCTCTTCCACCCTCTGTATCGTCCAGTTTGAACCCCCAAAAGCTCTTATCCTACCTGCTCGAAGGTGCTCGTTGAGCACCTCTACAAATTCACCTACAGGTATTTCAGGATTGTCTCGGTGCATAAAGTACAGATCTATATAGTCTGTCTGCAGCCTATCAAGGCTTTCCAGCAGCTGCTTTGTTAGGTTTTCTGGATCACAATAAGGAGTGTGTGCCCCCTTCCCTATAATAACTACTTGCTCTCTAATACCCCTGTTCTTCACCCATTGTCCAAGCAGCTTTTCAGATAGACCTCCCATGTATATGTAAGCTGTATCGAAGCAAGTCCCACCTCTCTCAAAGAAATCATCCAGCATAACTGCTAAGTGGGGCATTGTGCGTTGATTGTCCACACCCATCACTAGCCTCGAGATAGGCTTATCTATACCTTGGACATGTCCATATTTCATCTTGTTATCAGGTCGGATCCTCAGGGGGCGGCCGTGAACTGGGAGCGTATTTGCTTCGGGGCGCTCGCTGTCGTAGACCATGCCTATTTGTTCTCTCCACATGTCGAGCGTACGCATGTTTCCAAGAGAATCTTCCCATGTCATAGCTGGCGAAGGAGCCTGTCTATCTTCTATGTGAGAAGCAACTGTGTCCGCCTCGATAGCATAAAGCGGGCTACCAGGATCAACTACGATCTCTTCCGGGGCGCTCTGACCCTTTCTATATAGGAATATGCTTGTGGGTTCGCCGTTTGGTCCGGGAATCCATGGCTCAGGTATGTGTATCCATCCATCTGAGCCGTAGATTCTGACTCCATCCTCCTGTTTCACCCGCACTCCTGTGGCAAGCTGAGCTATGATTTCTCCGGGGAACTTCAGCACTGCGGCTGTGTACTCGTCAACTCTGGATTCTTCGCCGATATGCCCTACGGCCTTGAGCTCTATGGGGTTTGCGAAGTCTTTCCCCAGGGCTACACCGGCTATGAGGCGTGCCATTGATGTACAGTAGCATCCCACATCTAAGATACCTCCGCCACCGAGATCTTGCCTCAGCAGCCTGCTTTCTAGATTGCTTCCTGCATCGAAGCTGAAAGTAGCCTGTATCGTTCGAACACGGCCGATAGTACCATCTCTGATCATATCGACTACTCGAGCGGTCTGAGGATGGCATCTGTACATAAAGGCTTCCATCAGAAAGACATCGTGTTCCTTAGCTGCCTCCACTATCGCCATAGCTTCAGCGTGATTCAATGCAAGAGGCTTCTCACAGAGTATATGCTTGCCGGCTTCAGCTGCTCTAATAGCCCATTTGGCATGCATAGGGTGTGGTGTAGCTATATAAACTGCTTCTACCTCTGGATCAGCAAGCAGCTCTTCGTAGGATGCGTGAGCCTTGGGGATGTTAAACTCTTGTGCGAACCTGCTCGCGGATTCCCCTGATCTGCTGCCAACGGCAACAAGTTTACCCGAGACCGAGTCCTGCACGCCTCGTGCGAATATCCCAGCTATACGTCCAGTGCCTAACATCCCCCATCTGAGTATCCTGCTCAAGATCTACCTCCTCTGACGTAGTAACGGAATCGTGATCTTCGAAACTAAGCAATACTATAACGTATGCTCTGGGTACAAGGTAACTGGTAACTGATATTGGGCTTATACTTGACAACTGACAGATTGGGATTCTGAACTTTGCATTGTCTCGAAGGGTCACCTTTATTTATGGGGTTGAATCGAGTGTAGTATCTGTTGGTATGCTGTATAAGATGTCTAGAATGATTGTGGATGGATATAACGTTATAAGATGTGATCCTTATTTGAGATCTATTGAGAGAAGTGGGGCTGACAAGGCTCGACTACAGCTGATACAGCTGCTTAGCAAGGCATCCAAGCTAGCTGCATATCAGATAGTAGTTGTTTTTGATGGTCCTCCATCTAGAGGGTTTAAGTCTGATAGTAGGATAAAGGTGATATACTCCGGTCGACATTCAGCCGACGATTTCATAGTTAACATGGCCAAGTCAGACGATTTAGTAGTCACTAATGACTCTCAGTTACGTACTCGAACTTTGCAAAGAGGTCCGAAAGTTTGGTCGGTGGAGAAGTTACTAGACGCTATTAGACCTAGATCCAGAAATTCCGAGGAATATTCTCCTCAGTCGGATCCAAAGCCATCCAAGACCAGGGTATCCAAACTTCGGTCCTTTTCCGTATGTAAACGCTGTATATTCTTCAACCGTGATGATTGGATCATGCTGTGTGTTGAGGACTTGGAGATAGGAGCTCCCAAGAACTTTCGAGACCAGTGGTAATCTGAGAACTTGTGTGCTATAATTTTCACGTATTGTTCTGAGAGGGGTACATATATGCCAAGGATTACCGCTTCTGAAGCTCGAAGTATTCTTACTCCTCAAAAGGTGGGAGCTCTTAGTGGTAGCTATTCCTACAGTCTAAACCCGTATCGTGGTTGTGCCTTTGGATGTTCTTATTGCTATGCCAAGGAATTTACCCATGACGATCAGCTTGAAGCTTCCTGGGGCAAGTGGGTGAGACCTAAGATAAATGCTCCTGAGCTAGTCTATAAGTCGTCCCGAAAATTAGCTTTCGCTTCTGTGTTTATTTCTTCGGCGACTGATCCTTATCAACCAGTTGAAAGGCAGTACAGACTGACTAGAGCCTGTCTTGAAGTCATGTTATCCATGATGCCAGGACCTAATAGGATCCACATCCACACAAGATCTCCCTTTGTTGTAGATGATATTGACTTGATGAAGTCCTTCGGGGATAGACTAGAAGTCTACATTAGCATAACTACGGATAATGATGATATTAGGAAAATATTTGAACCTCACGCACCGTCCATCCCTAGGAGGCTTGAAGCTCTAAGGGCACTGAAGTCTTCGGGTATACGTACCGGTGCTTCTATATCTCCTTTGTTGCCATGTGATCCCTATAAACTGGCTGATTTGCTATCGAATGCTGTTGACGCAGTATATATAGACCCTATTCGTTTTCCTAAGGTAGTTGGCTATGGGCTAGAGCTCTATAAGCATAATCATCTCCAGCGCTTCCTTGATGCATCTTATCCTGGACTAGTAGCAGAAACTCTCATTGAGGTATTAGGCGCTGAGAGGGTACATTGGCGGAACCGTAGATTGGAGATAGATAAAGTCCGCTCGTAAGTATATACTTGCCCTCGATGGGAACTATATATCTCGGAGATAATTTATCTTTTCTCAAGAAGCTGGCTAGCGGATCTGTTACTCTTGTTTATGCTGATCCTCCCTTTCGTACGAATAGGATCAGGGTTGATGAGAATGGTAGATACAATGATGTCTGGCAAGGTATAGACCATTATCTTGAGTGGCTGTCTCCAAGGTTGCAAGAAATACATAGGGTTTTGTCGGATGAGGGTACATTTTACCTTCATCTAGATAGAAGGAGCGTACACTACGTCCGCCTGTTGATGGATGATATATTTGGTGCCAGGAATTTCCAGAACGAGATTATATGGCATTACACTGGAGGTGGAAGGGGGAACCGTCATTTTCCCCATAAGCACGATAATATTCTCGTGTATCATAAAACTAGAAACTATAAGTTCAATACAGATGCTGTTCGTGAGCCTTATGCAAATACTAGTGGCTATGCACGTTCAGGTATACGCGCTCGTTCTGGAAAACATTATTATCCGCACCCCCTAGGGAAAGTTTTAGATGATGTCTGGTTTATACCTATAGTCAACCCTATGTCTCCTGAGAGAACAGGTTATCCTAGTCAGAAGCCTGAAGAACTGCTGCGGCGCATAATCCTGGCCTCGAGTGATGAAGGAGATGTAGTGCTGGACCCATTTTGTGGGTCAGGAACCACTCTTGTAGTGGCCCACAAGCTGGGTAGGCAATGGATAGGTATGGATTCCTCTTCAGAGGCCGTTGAAGTATGTATAAAGAGGCTGAGAGCTATTGGTGCTTTGGCCAGAGTAGAGTATACCTTGCTTGACTATCTAGCTCAGCATGAAGGTAGGGGGTAGGAATTCCCACCCCCTACTGGCTGGTCTTTGGAATCTGATGTGCTTTCGGCCCTAGGTCGTAGCCGGTGCACTCCTAGCGGACTGATAGTAAATTACCAGGAATATTACCGCCGTTACCAGATGCAAAATGTGATCTGGCATGTTCATGGGAATAAGTCCACCAAAATCTACACCTATAATTCCAAGTATGAAGAGGAGTGCGTAGATGATTCCTACTACTAGTGCATAAGTCCTGGATGCGGAGAAGTTTCGATAAACTCCTAGACCTATCAGTCCTATCACCAGATGTGCGATGCTATGGTAAAGATTGATTGCGAAGATACCTAGTAGGTTGCCTGACAGACTGTCAGGGCCCATGGCGTTAGCTGGAGGGTTACCTGTAATAAGGGCAGGAATAAACCCAGCTATGCCTACTATTGTATAGATGATTCCAAAGACCAACGCCAATGTTTGAACGGGAGCCATAATTTCACCTCCTTCCCGTCTTTTTGAGGGGATAGAACCCTCTACTGAAGGAGTAGCACTAATCGTGCCTAATAGCAATATCTTGCTCTAAATTATTTGCTCCCATAGCTCTACTAACTATGTATGCTGAAAGCAAGAGGGTAGAACTTAGAAGATGTACTGCATCCTGAGATAGATCAAGAGGCAAATACCCCCCTAGTGTTGGTATGCGCTGGTTTGCTTGTCCAAATATGAACAAAGCTGCGAGGAATAATCCGCCATAGAGGCAAAAGTTTCGAGAAGTTTTGTAGCTCTTCGAGCTAGCCAAAGCTATTACACCGATTAGTAGATGGAGTATCGCTAGATAGAGATTCGTAGACAGTAGTCCGAAAAGGTCTCCTGCAAGTGGTCCTTTTATGCCCCAAGGGCCTTGTTTTATCAGGGGAGGCATCATTTGAAGAATAGATAAACTTATGTACCCTGCTCCTGACAACAAGCTAAGAATCCAGCATAAGATCACAGACTATCTGTACCTCCTCATGAACTCCCTTAGTGCCTGCCTATAATACGGGTGGTATGGTGCATAGGCAAGAGCCGTACGTAGATCCTTCAAAGCTGCCTGGTTATTCCCAATGGCTTTGTACGCTATGGCGCGACCATAGTAAAGCTCAGAAGATGCAGGTATGGTTTGAAGAGCTTGATTTGCCAAGGCTATGGCCTGTTTGTTTAACCCTAGCTTGTTAAGCAGGTAAACAGGCCAGGGCATATACCAGAGGGTTCTTCTTGGCAACCCCAAGGATAGAGCTTTGCTCCAAGCTACGTATGAATCTTTGTACTTTTCTGAGTAGTAAAGTTCTCTGCCAAGATTCAACCACACCCAAGGGTCCTGAGGTGCTTGTCTAACGGCTTTTTGAGCCATCTCCAGCTCTGATGATTGTAGTCTCTTTCTAGGTAGATCGTATCTATTTCTTATCTGCTTTACAATCTTCGCCTTACTGGGGGGATAGATTACTATATAGATTCTTCCTCTTTGTTTCCAAAGGTTCAAGAAATAGCCGTAGGTCCAAATCAAGTCTTTGCCAAGGATGGAGTCTTGTACAACAAAGGTGCGGTTTGCTCTGTTGTATCCGCTGACAACTCTAAAGTGGTTAATATCAGACCCGGGGGTAAAGGGTTGTAGTACTATTACCGGAATATTGTTAGATATAAGAGCCTCTATAGTTTTCAGTGATCCGCCGTAACCTACATCCCCCTGGAACCCATACTCGATCTTTGAGAAGTTAACCATCTCCAGACCAGAAACAGAGACATCATCCCTACGAGGGCGAAGCTTGCTGGCAGTGTATGCCTGGCTTAGTCTAATTCCATAGAACCCAAGCACCATATTCGTGGTAACTGGGCCACAGTTGTTTTCCCATTGCTTCTGATAAGGAATGCCACTGAGATGCCATGAGTTGGGAATCCTTTGCAGGGAAGGTTTGTTGATATCTCTAGTCTTAGGCTCGCTGATATAGCTGTCGGGCATAACTAGTGCTCCGTGCACGTTGACAGGACTCAAGACAGCTGTCGTTAATGCGACTAGTAACTGTATCAATATCTGAATCAGCTTATGTTGCGCAATCTGGGTCATTATCCGAGCCTAAGTAGGAACCTGGGAACGAATATTGCTGCCATAGACAGCTCTCCGAGGGAGAGCAAGACCGAAATTGAGATCTCCGGAAGTATATCTAATAGGTTTCGTGCTTTATTGAGCCTGTTAAAGATGGCCACTATGAATATCAGGTTGATAGTGGCGAATAAAACAATAGTCGCCATAGTTGTTATTAGGGCGAGCGGTAAGGCAAAGAAGTCCAACTTCAGCGCTACTATTAGGAATAACGGGACTTGCATACATAGTAAACCAGCTAGGCTACGGGTGTTATCTACGAAAGGTTTGTTGCTAGATTCCTTCCATAACATCCCATTCAAGACTGGTACCAAGAAGCATCCTGCAGCTGTTCCCATAAGCAGTCCAGTACCAAGTCTAGTGAGCGTTGTGGTTTTATAAGGGGTTGATATGCCTAGATCGTTAGCTAAGGAGTTGAAGCCATCTATGGCCATGAGAACTACGAAAGATGCCAGGATCATGGAGATCCTCAGGCTAGGAAAACCGAATAACCTAGTTCTCGAGGACAGTAAAGACCAGAGGTACACGGTCAACGTGCCCACATAAATACCTGTATTACGTGCACATACTACGCTTGGAAATCCTCCAAGCATTATTGAATGAGAGTTATCTGGATGGTAATCTAGTCCAGAATGTAACCACCTGAGCATGTGGAATATCTTGGCTTGATCCAGGAAACTGGATCCTAGCAGGAATATAAGTAGTAGTGAAGCTATTGTGCCCGCCAACAAGTAGCGGTTGGTCTTGACCAGCGTGATTGAGCTAAACATCTTTCTGGGAGAGTATATCAGGTATTTAGATTTTCCTGTTCATGTAGCTCTTGGCAAACTCTAGCTCTTCAGGGGTGTTCATGTTGAAGAATGACATGAAGTCTGAATCAAATCTTGCTATGGTTTCTCTAGGTATATATTTAACCTTCGCGCGGTCAAACCACCCTATTATCCTGTAGCTTCCAGATTCTATGCTCTGGGCTATCCAGGGTAGGCACTTTTTAGAGTAGATTGCATGCATGGGTTCTGGTTCATCTAGAACAGGTATAAGGACATCGTAGTCCCTTGGTAGGGATATCATGTACTTCAAGAGGTCCGTGTTTAAAAAGGGCATGTCACATGCGACTACAATGGCATAATCGCTGTATGCCGCTTTAAGTCCTGAGTATATACCTCCTAGAGAGCCAGCATTAGGATATTCATCCGGAACCTGTGGGAGGTTCAGGAATCTATAAGGTTCTAATTGTGAGCCTACAAGAATTACTTCATGGCATATATATTTGAGCTTATCTGCTACGGTCTGTATAACCTTGGGACCGCCAGGGGTGAGTTCTATTAGGGCCTTATTAATACCCATTCTTCTGGATTTACCACCTACAAGTATGAGGCCAGTGATATCGGTTGGGTTGCTCATAGCTGCTTACATTGATAGTGATTCTACAAAGACTTGAAGCCTTTGCATGGCCACGCCAGATGCCCCTGCCTGCTGTAAAGCTGCCATAGCCCGACTTAGGTACTCATGGACTTTTTCTATACCTTCCTGCATGATACCCCTGTTTTTGAGCGTTTCTTTTACCCAAAAGGCTTCTTCGTCTGTAATAGACTCGTTCGCGTAGATTTGCCTTAGTCGCTCCGCTTCGTTCCCCTCCAAGACCTCCATTGCTTTGACTATGGGGTAGCTCTTTTTTTTCCGAAATATATCTTCTAGTTCTCTCTTACCGGTGGATTCCGAAGATTCCCATATGCCAGCGATGTCGTCTCTAATTTGATAAGCGAGCCCTAGATTTTCACCAAAATGTCTGTATTGTTCTAGAACACACTCCTCCTTACCTGCCACTAATGCCCCTAGGTAGCATGATAGCCCCATGAGAGCACCAGTCTTCCTGCTGATCATAGCAAGATATTCCTGCAATGATACCTCTGCACGTGCCTCGAACATTAGGTCCATATGCTGACCTTCGCATACGCTAAGTGCTGCCTGATCAAAGTTGTCGATAGCAGTAAGGACAGTTTGCGCAGGGACTCCTATCTCCAACATGGATTGAAGTACCATATGAGAAATCACGAACATGCCGTCTCCAGCATTGAGTGCAAGCGGTATCCCGATCAGCTTCCATAAGGATGGTCCATGGCGTCTACTAGGACTATGATCTTCGATATCATCATGCACAAGCGTGAAGTTGTGAAGTATCTCGATTGCAGCTGCAGCCGGAATAGCCTTTCTTACTTCTCCACCAGCAGCCATGCACGACAGTATACAAAGGCGCGGACGCAGCATTTTTCCGCTTTGGCTGTTGCTAGGTGACATATGCTCATCCAGTAACCCCATTGGGTATTGGATGGCGCTATAAAATTCTTTGGGTTCTCGGCCATTATCGGTTAGAAACTGCTTAATGTAGTTCCTTACATCTTGAAGGTATTTGTCTAGCTGTTCTGTATCTTTATCTACCCTATTCATATTGTTTGATGATATCAAAAAACGATTGCTGGAACTCTACAAAGCGGCCTCGGTAGTTGGCGATATATTCTCTGATTTACTGCTTCCTGTTTGGAGCATAATAACCGCTAATAGTATCAGTGCTCCTCCTATTGATTGTATCAGGTTGAGTCTTTCCCCCATGAATGTAACGCTGATCAGTATAGCTATAAGTGGTTCAGCGGTAGCTACTATGCTTGCTAACGATCCTGGTATGTAATTTAGTGATGCTATATAGAGCACCATGGCAATTACAGTGGGGCCTACTCCCAAGTATAAGATTAATCCCCATGCTTCCAAGGATGGGGTAGGCACCCCTGTAGTAATGTAAGAGTAGGCACCTAGTATTAGAGCTCCTATACCTATAGGCCATACCACGGAGCTTAGTGGATCGTATTTCCGTAGAGTTATGCGTCCAAATATGGTGTATCCAGCATAGGTTATCCCTGATAGAATGCCCGCAATTATGCCTAAGAGGTTAATCCTTAGCTGTGATGTATCGTAAACCTCAGAGAGCAATGCACATCCCAAAAGAGCAGATATTAATGCCATCATTTGGAGTCTGCTTGGTCTTTCTCCGAATAGAATCCAGCCTAGGATCGTCACCCATGCTGGGGATGTATATAGCAATGTTACAGCTAAGGCTACGCCCAACAAGCTAACTGCCTCCACGTAGGCCAGGTAAAAACCAGCAATGCTTATGGAGCCAAATGCAAGGAATAAAGGTAGATCACTGATATCTATAGTGAGTGCCTGCGGCCTAAAAATTGCTAGGACAATTAGCAAGAAGAAGAACCCAGTCAGACAGCGTAGGAACGCCGCCTGAGCGGGTAGCACTTGTTGGTTTCTAGTTATTAGCTTGTAGACAGGACCTATCGTAGCCCATATGGTTGCTGCTGAAAGAACAAGTAAATAACCACCTGTGCTTGTTTTGCCAGTTCTGTTGCGCATCACATTCGCCTTATTGTACAGGGTGTCACGTCTAGCATCATAATTACAGTTTGTATCTCAAACTACGCTAATTGCCACATAACTCCTGGTGGAGGTAGATCTATGTCATACAGACGCTCAACCCAATCAGCGGAACCTATGCTGGATGCCTTGCAGATAGCTTCCGAGGCTATCAAACATGCAGAGCCTATACAAGGTGTGCCCAGTGGGGTCGAGGGCCTAGATAACTTATTCTATATAGCTGACTTTGAAAATGGTCACCCCGTTAGGCGTAACTTGGGAGGGTATCCGCAGGGGGCGGTTGTAAACCTAACAGGTGTGCCGGACACCGGGAAGAGTCTGATGGGGGAGCAGTTTGTAGTCAAGCAGGCTTCATTAGGTAATCCAATCCTATTTGTGACTGTTGAAACCCCTGCACCTTTTGTAAGTCAGAGTCTCGAATTCAGGGCAAACGCTATGGGGCTTCCATGGAAGGATATTCAAGATTCCATATACCTGCTGGATGCTGCAAGCAGATCACAATTACGCGAGGATCTTCCCAGTTTGCTTACCACCATGGCCTATGCCTATAAGCAACATCGAATCCGCCACACAGTTGTCGATTCTGTGACCGGACTTTATGAGGCCCGTGAGATAATGGCCCGTGGGATAGTTAGGGAAGTATATAACCTGATGAAGCGATGGCACCAGACCGCAATCCTAGTCACCCAGAAGCGCAGTGCACAGGAGGAGACTTCCGCTGAAGCAGCTGGAGGTTATGCGGTAGGACATATTGTGGACTGTACTATTGTGCTCTCCAAGCATCTCATTGAACGAGCATACGAGGAGAAGATTTATAAAGCTGCTCTAGGCGATGTAGTGCGTACCATTAGGATAGATGGGTGCAGGTTATCAGGGCATGATCAATCCACTCACATATTGGAGATAAGTGATCTGGGGCTGGTCAAGGTAGGCCCTCCTTTATCAACGATCTACTCCAATGATACGAGGTGATTTCCAAATTATAAGGAGGTGTCACGATGCCAGGTGAAGTGCAGCCAGTCAATGTAGATGTGGATGAGATAGTTCGTAAGGTTTATTTGAAGGCTATAGATGTGGTGGGTGGCCTACGTAAGCTTGTAGAGTACAGGAATCTAACTTGGGTGCCTTCTTTGATAGAGGCTTCCTATATAGTGGTTTTGCATGAACTTTATAATAAAACGGCAGACGAGATCGCTGAATTTTTGGGTATAAGTAGCTCTACGGTCTATAACGTTCTTCGAGCAGATACTGAGAAAGTATTAGAAAAACTAGAAGAGGAAAGGCAGCAGAAAGATCTAAGAACACATGTAGCTGGTGGCATAGCCAAGCTTGCTTTTCATGAGTTGCTGAAATCCGGCGAGATAGAGAAGTTGTAGAAGTTTTAGGACTTATAAGAGATTATAACAGCCAGGGATTACACCCTGGCTAGATTTTGTCTGGTGAGCTAATCTAATCTTGCCAAACTCAATTGGTGTGAATGCAATTGTATTCCACGACTAGTCAGTTCGATGTGTCGGTAGTTATCCCTGCTAGAAATGAATCGAAATATATATGCAGGGCAGTTTCTTCCATTGCCAAACAGGATTGGCCTTTGAATAGGTTAGAGGTGGTCGTTGTAGACAATGGCTCAACCGACGGTACCTCCGAAGTAGCTTCTGTATGTGCCAGTCGCTTTACAGGACTTAATTTCTCTTTGCTTGGTGAAAACCTGCGAGGTAGGGGAAGAGCAAAGAATATTGGGGCCAAATTTGCTAAGGGCAGAATACTGATATTTATGGACGCTGACTCCTATGCTGCCCCCAACCTTATTGGCACTGTAATGCGCTATGTAGCTATGGGCTACCCTGTAGGTAGCATTAGAGTAAAAGCTGATTCAAACCATTTTATTGACTGTTTATTCTTCGATATGATGGAATACGGCAAGAAGCATTTTGGTATACGAGCTCAGATGGGTTATTTTGACCGGGAGCTCTTCTGGAGGGTGGGAGGGTTCGACGAATCCTTAGAAATAGCTGAGGATAAGAATCTCTTCGAGAGAATAATCAATCTGGGGGTGCCTACTTGCCACATAATGGAGACTTGGATAGCAACTTCTCCAAGAAGGTTACACACGCTGCCTCTCCACCTAGCAGTGATCACCATGTTTCTAAGATGGGCGTTGGCACACGTTGGTTTTGGAAGACGCTGGGTGTACTAGGTAAGCTGTTTTGGAGTATCCTGTGGCAGCTAGTTCGCCTGGGTTGGGCTGGCGGCGGTAAGGCAGTCGGAACCTTATCCGTGTGGCTCTGGTGGGAAAAGTTTACTATATGGTGGTGGAAGCTTCGTCCGTTATTCCCTGACTCTATACTCTCATATAAAGTCAATACTTATAAGGGAGGTCCTTTATCTCTCCCCGATGGTACCGTCGTCATGCCTGGCGACAGGGTAATTGACCTTCATTTGAATAATCCGATTTTAAGTCGTAAATTCCAAGAAGGAGCTTCCACATGGGAACTTATCAAAGAAGCGCGCAGGGAGCTGCGAGTATTATCATCACGTATAGCTTTAGGAACTCTACCGGACGTTGTGGCTGTTCGTGGTACTACATTACTTGTAGTACCATGTATCAGAATTGGGTTTACGGCCTTACCTTTGAGGAATAACTTATGGAACAGGTTCAGATTCTTTTTCTTTGTCGGTCTAAGGGCCATCTATCATCCACAAGGCTGGAAGGCTGCAGAGAGACTAGTACTACAGGGTTGGCCGCATAATGTTTGGATGAGTAAAGACCAACTCATTCATCGCTTTCCACCCATCTGATAATTGGCCTGTAGCTTCTAATTATTGTTCTTACTTAGTTCTTACTTATCAGCAGCTGATTCTATCCCGCAGCTGTTATTCGCACAAGGTGTGAATAGTGCCTGACCGTATTTGTCTTTACCGAAATTCCCAATCATCTTCTGAGTATCATGACTTAGCAGAAAGTCGACGAATGCTTTTGCCCCCTCAGCATTCACCTTGGGAAATTTATCTGGATTGATCTGGATCACGTGATATATGTTGAGTAACACGGGATCGCCCTCAAATAGTATGGATAGATCGAGTTGGTCTCTGAGCGCTAGGTACGTACCTCTATCAGTAAGTGTGTAGCCACCCTTCTCGGAGGCTATTTGTAGAGTCTGTCCCATGCTGTTACCTGTCTCCTGGTACCATTCTCCTTGAGGGCTGATACCTATCTGCTTCCAGATTTCCAGTTCCTTCTTGTTTGTGCCGGAATCATCTCCCCGCGAGAAGAATATCGACTTGCTGTTAGCTATTCTCCTGAAAGCCTCCATAACATCTTTCGCTGACTTGATATTTGCGGGATCGCTATGAGGCCCTACGACTACAAAGTCGTTGTACATTACGAGGTGCCTGTTTGTGCCTGCACCCGTCTTCATGAATTCCAGCTCAGAGGATGGGGCATGTACCAGTAGGACATCGGCGTTACCCTGCTCTCCCATCTCAAGTGCCTCTCCAGTTCCTACGGCTACTGTTTTTACGCGGTAGCCTGTTTGTTTTTCGAATTGAGGTATAAGTACATCAAGTAAGCCTGAGTCTTGAGTACTGGTAGTAGTTGCGAGAATTACGTCTCTCTTAGCAGATCCAGGTGGCGAACATCTGTAGGCTGATATGAGCCACAATACTGCCAGAGCGGCCATACTTAACCTATATACTTTTTTAGACATACTTTCGCCCTCAATGTGAGTATAGGTCTTGAGCAAACTGCTAGAATTATAACACTATATCTCTATAGCTCTATTTTGCTTATTAAGGGTCTCATCATCTGTAATGGGCAAACAATATATAAAATGCTTTTGCCTACCTAGTTGACGTTTTATCGGCTCGATTTGTATATTATTAGCTGCAGGATTCGGTCCACCGCTGGCGCTAGTGCCAGAGGAACTTCCCCACTCCCAGCCCCGGGTCCGGACCTGCGAGGGCAAGGACGCCTGGCGAAACAGCAAGCCAGGGCGGGTCATGGCGAGAG
>JBHORE010000204.1:0-15883 GCA_042408415.1 Thermobaculum sp. | reverse complement strand
GTTGAGGGGGAACATGCCTAGCTTGCGCGCCAGCTCGTCGTCGCGCAGGAGCTCGAAGGTCCGCATGAGGCCGTGCCAGAGGTCACAGTAAGTGTCCCCAACGTGGTGCCTCTCGCAACGTTCGCGCAGGTGGGTGGCGCTGTAGTGTTGGAGATACACCTCGTGAAGGCGTCGGGTGTGCTCATCGTCGGCGGGGGGCAGCAGGAGCTTTCTCTCCTCCACGACGAAGAGGAAGAGCAGCCGGTAGATCAACCGCAGCAGCTCTCGGTAGTAGCCCTGGGGAGAGAGCTCTCCCGTGGCCAATGCCTCTCGCAGCTGCCCGCTCTCGGGATGGTCCAGCAGCGCCCGCCCCAGGATCCGCAGCGCACACTCCACACCGTCTCGTAGGCGCTCGCGGACCCGGCCGCCTTCGTCTATGCCCTGCTGGTAGTAGCGCTCGAGCAGGCATTTGTCTGGGGGCTTGCCCAGCTGTGGGAAGCGCGTGCAGTGGAGCAGCCGGTACAACACCACAAACTCGCTGTACAGCTCGCCACGGACCATCGCCTCCAGGTCGAACTCCAGGTACACGGGATGGGACACGAGGGCGGAATTGCGCAGCAGGCGCAGCCTGAGGCCGTTGGTGACCATGCCCCAGAGGGCATCTGAGCGGTTGAGGTACTCCTGCACGGTGGAGTGGGGGCTCCGCCGCTCTCTGCCGACGCGCTGGTCCAGCTGCTGGTCGCAGCTCACTATGTGGATGGGCACGTCGCCGTAGAAGTGGGAGATGTTATATCTCTCTTGGCCGACCTCCGTGGCAGCCGGCACGTACCTTACATTAGTAAACTCCAGCAGCTCCAGGACGGGCAGCATCCAGCTCTCGCGGGTTACTGTGGTGCGGCTTGTGCTGGAAGCGTGCTGGAGCCTGCGCTGGAAGGACTCCCAGTAGGTGCGCATATCGTTGAACGCTGCCTGCATGTCGGCCAGCAGCGCCGGTAAGTCGTCGAAACCGAAGTCTTTCGGCCCCTGACCCTCCATCGTCGTACCTGCCTGGGGCACTAGCCTGTCCAGCAGGTCTGAGGGGAAGAGACCCCCTTCGATCGTGATCGTCGTGTAGGGCATCAGACACCACCTCCCGGCGATAGTGCGTAGATAGCAAGAATGTCGGGCGGTTTCTGTGGCTCTATCTGGAGGTTATTGCGGCTGCCGACCATGCTGCCGATCTGCTGGTTCGACCGCTTGAGATCCTCCCGCCTGTCGTCTAGCACCTCGCTGTACCATTCCTGATGGGCATCCAAGGCCATGAGCAGCTCGGCGATGTGGTCCCGGCGCTCGGCAAGGGGCATCTCCCTGCGGATGAAATTATCGGGATTACCGAACGCCTCCAGCAGGCGCCTGCCCTCCTGTATGTAGGGCTTCATCGGGATTGGCCTGCCTCCCTGCAAGCGGATCGCCAGCGGCAGCACCTCCTCGGCGTATTGCTCGACCGCCTCCCGCATCAGGTAGCGGATGCGCAAGATGGCCAGGAAAGTGCGTCGGTCCACCATGCGGGTGTAGGCCGCGCCAGTGCGTGCGAACTCGGGATCGCCCCGCATGGCGCGGCCGAGCACCTCGCGGCAGAAGGTCTCGACGATGGGGTGGGTGCGACCTAAGTACTCGGCGGTGCTATTCTGCTGGCGGTCGAACACTACCCGCAACGGCCACTCGGAGTACCCTAGAGGCGCCAGCCTGTCGCGCAGCTCTCCCGGATCGAGCTCGAAGGTACCAGATCTGCCCCTGGGCTGGAGGAAGCCCTGTAAGCGTTGAGTCACCGTCCGGAGAAAACGCTCGAGCGTCTCGGGAGTGCCCAGGACGGAGTCCACGGTCTCGATCTGTTGGCGGATCTCCTCGGACCGGATCGTCTCCTGGCTGAAGATTGGTCGCTGGCTCTCGGCGGAGCGGTCCCACTCTTGATGGAAGCTCTGCACCTCGTCCGACTCCAGGGCGAGCGGCAGCTGCTCGGGAGCCTGCCTGTTGAGCCTCGTGAGCATGAGCTGCTTGATGAGCGATTCCAGCAAGTGTTCGGAGTAGGCTGGGGCGGGCACCGAGATACCCAGCTGCTGCCGGATGGTCCGTGCCTTGCGTACGAGCACTCTCATGACGGTGAGGTCGACGGGGTTGTTCTCGCCGCTGATCGTCACCGCGCGCACCTCATCACGCTGCTGGCCGAAGCGGTCGACCCTGCCCTCCCGCTGCTCGAGGCGATTAGGGTTCCAAGGCAGGTCATAATGCACAACGGCGTCAAAGTGGTCCTGCAGGTTGATGCCTTCGCTAAGGCAGTCGGTGGCGACCAGTATCCTGCGAGGGGCCTGCGCGAGCTGGGCGATCTTCTCCTTGCGCTGGTCCTCGCTGAGCTCGCCGGTGACGGCCTCTATCTGCAGGTCGTCAAACTCCCCGCGCAGGATGCTCTCCAGCTGTTCTTTGAGGTAATTGGCAGTGTGGATGAAGTAGCAGAACACGATCGGCTGGAAACCGTCCCGCAGGAGATCGCGCAGAGAGTCGGCAAGGCAGTCGAGCTTGCTGTCTGTGCCGGGACCTTCGAGCGTACGGGCAATGGTGATGAAGTTCTTGATTCTGGATCTGAGGGCTTTGTTGCTCGAGGTGCCCATGTCGCCTGCGACCGTGAGATAGTCGCTGGCTTCCTCCTGCTCCAGGCTCTCGAACACAGCGGGCCTGTACGACTGGTCCACCGCCTCCACCAGCTGATCCTCACCGAGATCGGGCTGGCCGGCCAGCTGCTCGAGCCTGTTCTCTAGGTGTGCCTCCAGTGCGGCGACGGCGGCCCTGGGGCTGGAAAGGATACAGCGCAGCAGCGAGAGCGCGCCCCAGTAGCGTATCCTCTCCTGATATCTGCCCAGGACCGGCTGCTCGGATAGCAGCTCCCGGCAGTAGTCCCACACTTTGTTGAAGAATTCCAGATACTGCTCCGTGAGTAGGTAGGTTTTCTCAAGGCTCTGCCGCTGTGGGAAGCGGGTCGTCCCCAGCCACCGGCTAAGGTCGTGCCGGCGGCGCTGGATGAAGTGGCGCTTGAGGTCTTCCTGTGGCAAGGGCTGTTCGGGATCGGTGTCGAATCGTGGGTCGAGCAGTCCCAGCAACGACCTGAAGCTCTCCTCTATGCCGCTGTGCGGGGTGGCGGTCACAAGCACCAGATGGCGGTCTCGACTCTGGGCTAGCTCCGAGAGCAGACGATAGCGCTGCTGTTGCTGGGAAGAGCCCCTTGGACCAGGTCGGGCAGCAATGTGTGCCTCATCAACGATGATCAGCTCGGGGGCATCGCGCAGGAAGGTCTCCCTGTACCGGTCGCTCTTGAGGAAGTCTATGCTGGCCACGAGGTAGGGGTAGTGCCTGAAGATGGACACATCCGTGCGCGGCAGGTTGCGCTCGAGCCTGCCTATGGTGGAGGGCTGGACCGTCTCGGCATGGATGGAGAACTTCTCGGCCAACTCGGCCTGCCACTGGCTACAGAGGTGCGCGGGGCAGATCACTGCCAGGCGGCGCACGATGCCTCTGTCGAGCAACTCGCGCGCGATCAGCGCGGCCTCGATCGTCTTACCCACACCCACGTCGTCGGCTATCAAGAGGCGGACCGGGTGCTGGCGCAGGGCCATCACCAGCGGTACAAACTGATAGGGCCGGGGAACGAACGACAACCGCCCCAGCGATCTGAAAGGCACGGCGCCCGAACGGATCATCAGCCGTGCGGCATCGGCGATCGTCAACGCCGCGAAGATATTGCCTGGGCTCTCAGGGCTGGGGGCTGGGAAGCTGGAATGCCTGATCCCTCCACCCTCCAGTGGGAGGAACACCCCGATGGACTCTTCCTCGCTGCCCACCAGCGGCTTGAGCATCAGGAGATTCTCTTGGTCGCTGGGCAGGACGATCCAGTCCCGGTCACGCGCGCGTACTATAGTACCGACAGGATAGGATGGATTTGACATAACAAAATGCTCCCATGCTGCACAGCATAGCATGTAGATTGTGGTAAACAATATACCACAACTGGCTGCGGGTCTAGCCCTTTCTGTTATCCTTGTGCACCAGAGGGCTCACCGCTCTGAGCCGGGCTGGAAGCGCACGGGAATCACCTGCACGCCCATCTTCTCGAAGCGCTCCACGAGCCTGGGGAGAGCACCCTCCTGGCAGAGGAATAGCATGCAGCCACCACCTCCGGCGCCGCACGCCTTCCAGCCTATGGCGCCGGCATGGTGGGCGGCCTCCGCCAGTGCGTCCATCTCTGGTGTCACGAGCTCCCTCTCGAGGCGAAGTGAGAGCTCGTAGGTCTCGATCATGATGCGCGCCAGCTCCTCGAACTGGGCATCCAGCAGCGCCCGGCGGGCAAAGGGCACCAGCTCACGCATGCGGCAGAGCACCTCGTGCTTCTCACGGTCGCCGCTGCGGTAGGCATCCCACACGCGCTCATGTAGGTCGCCCGAGGCGTGAGCCTGCCCGGTATAGGCCAGCAGGAGTCTGCCCTCGAGCTCAGCTCTGACCCCCAGCGGGATGTCCAGCTGTTCGACATCCGCAGGCTCATCCTCCGCTCCAAAGCGTAGGTAGTTGAAGCCTCCCAGTGCCGCCGCGTACTGGTCCTGCTTGCCGCCCTCCACGCCGAGCAGCTTCTCGAGCCGGTAGGCATCCTCTGCCAGCTCCGCGGCGGTGAACTCGCGCCCCATCAGCCTGTAGGTCATCGCCAGCCAGGCCACGTCTACCGATGCCGAAGTGCCCAGCCCTGTACCTGGGGGCAGATCCAGGCTGTACCGCAAGTCCAGCTGGGTGCCCCGCCAGTCGGCTTCGCCCTCTACGCAGGGCAGGATAGCTGCGTTGAGCACCTCGCCCCCTTCTTGGCTCGAGAAGTAGTGCACGTCTGTCCACCCTCCCGCGAAGTCCACCCGCACGGGTATTCTAACCCTGACAGCCTCGTCCTCTGACATCCTCTTATCCTCCGGAAGGTTCTGACTCGCCATTAGCAGAAGTCGGGCCAACGCCGTAGGCACGAAGAAGGGCCCCCTTGTGGGAGGCCCTTGAGCGGGGAGGTAGTAGCCATGCGGGCTCGGTGCCCACGGTTGTTGGTCTCTATTCCCTGACGGCACCTGCCGTCAGGTCGGATATGAACTGCTGGCTGCCCAGCAGGAATATCACTATCAGTGGTAGGGTAGCAAGTAGCGTGCCCGCCATCACCATGCTGTAGTCGGTGTTGTAGATGCCGTTGAGCTGCGAGAGCGCCACCTGCAGGGTGAGGTGCTCGGGGTTGATCAGCACCACCAGGGGCCAGAAGTAGTCGTTCCAGGTGTAGATGAAGCTGAAGATCCCCAGGAACGCCAGCGCTGGACGCAGCGCTGGCAGGCCCACGTGCCACCACAGCCGGAAGTGTCCGCAGCCGTCCAGCCTGCCAGCCTCCAACAGCTCGTCGTGCACGGCCTCCTGCGCATATTGCCTGATCCAGAAGATACCGAAGGCGTTGGCCGCCCCGGGGATGATCAGTGCCTTGAGAGAGCCCACCCAGCCCAGCGTCGCCATGATCGCGAACATAGGTACCGTGGAGAGCTGGCCGGGCACCATGAATGTCGCCAGCAGGATCAGGAACAGGATGTTCTTGCCCGGGAAGTCGAACTTGGCGAAGGTGAAGCCCGCCAGCGAGTCGAACACCAACAGCAGGATGGTTGTCACCACCGACACGATGAGAGTATTAATGAAGGAGTCCAGGAAGTTGATGCTCTGGAACACGTGCTGGATGTTGGTCAGCAGCTGGTTGCCGAAGGTGAGCTTCGGGGGGTATCGGAAGATGTCACCGGTGGTGTTGGTCGACATGACCACTAACCAGTAGAACGGGAAGATAGATATCAACACCCCCAGGATGAGGAGGATATGGATGATCGAGCTCGTGAAGTACCGCTTTGCCATGGATGCCTCCTATCTCGGACCTACAGTGCCGGCCCTCTGGACCACTCGCCAGTTGAAGGCCGAGAAGAGCACTATGATGACGAACAGCCCCCAGCCGATCGCTGCGCCGTAACCGAACATGTTCTGGGTGAACGCCTGCTGGTAGAGGTAGAGTACCATCGTCAGGCCCGACTGGCCAGGGCCGCCGCCGTTGCCCACCAGCACCTGAGGCTCCGTGAAGAGCTGCATGCCACCGATGGTGGAGGTGATCACCGTGAAGAGGATCACTGGCCGGAGCATCGGCAGCGTGATGTGGTAGAAAATCTGCGGGCCAGTGGCGCCGTCGACCCTGGCGGCCTCGTACAGCGCCGATGGGATGGCCTGCAGCCCTGCTAGATAGATGATCGCATTATAGCCGGTCCATCTCCAGATCACCATGGAGGCGATCGCGATCTTGATGCCCCAGGCATTGTTCAGCCACTGCACGGTGGGCAGCCCCACCGCCTGCAGCGCGGCGTTGAGCAGCCCAGCGTTGTTGCCGAAGATCGAGCCGAAGATGATCGCGATCGCGACGATCGAGGTCACGTTTGGAATAAAGTAGGCCGCTCGGTAGAAGCCCTTGCCCCTGATCGGCCAGTTGAGCAGGAACGCCAGGATCAGGGCGAGCACGAGCATCGGGATCGTCGAGATGATCCAGATGATAAAGGTGTTGACTATCGACTGCCAGAAGTTGGGATCGGTCACGAGATAGCGGAAGTTCTCCAGTCCCACGAAGCGCATTGCCCCTATGCCGTCCCAGCTGTGGAAGGATAGATAGAGGGAGAAGAATATCGGGAACAGCCCAAATACGGCGAACAGGATGTAGAAAGGGGCGATGGAGATGTACATCGGGACGTATGTGCTCCACGTCCGCCACGACTTCCTGCCCGCCTCCTTCTCCTTGGTGGCTACTCCTACCGTGCTCATTTCCATACACCTCTCAGCTGTAGTCTCTTTTGGATCTCGTGGAGGGCGTCCTCCCAAGCCCTCTCGGGGTCCTTCCCCTGGGTGGCTACGTTGGTGAGCTCCTTGGCGTAGATGGGGTTGATGATGTTGTACTCCGTGCCCAGGTAGAAGGGCTTCACCTGGCGGGCGGACTCGCTGAAGATAGGGTTGGTGTTCTGCCCACCGAAGAACTCCTCCGGGTGGTTCATCTCGGGACGGTTGTAGATGCTGGGCGTGGAGGGGTAGAGGTCTATCTCCACGTACGCCTTGAGCTGGTTCTCGGGGTTCTGCACCCAACTAATGATGTCGAACGCCAGCTGCGGATCTTTGCAGTAGCGAGTGATAGACAGGAAGGACCCTCCGCTGTTGCCCGCTCCGCCCGGCGCTGGGCACACACGCCACAGACCGGTGGTGTCTGGAGCGGCGTCCTTGAGGATAAGCTTCATCCACACCGCGCCGTGGAAGGTAATGAACCTGCCGGTATCGGCGGAGGCGTTCCAGTCGGTGGAGTAGCGGGCTGAGTTGGCTAGCAGGCCCTTCCTGTGGGCGGTCACTGCCAGGTCCCAGGCGCGCTTGACGTGGGCCTGGTCGCCGATGAAGTGTCCGCTCTTGTCTTGGTACCAGTCGGCACCCTGAGCCATCACGTGCTGGAAGATCTGCGTGATCTCGTCGGCCAGTGACACCCTCTGGGGCAGCTTGGACTTGAGGAACTCGCCCAGCTCGAAGTACTCCTCCCAGGTCTTGATCCTCTCGTAGAGCTGGTCAGGATCGGTGGGTACTCCGGCCTTCCGCAGGATGTCCTCGCGGTAGAAGAGCGCTATGGGGCCGATGTCCATGGGGAAGCCTATCATCTTGCCCTCAGGAGTAACACCCTGCAGCCACTTCCACTCCAGGTACTCGGACTTCACCTCGTTGGCCCCCACGCTCTGGAGGTCCACGAACTGGTCGGCGTCCGGGAAGTAGGTCGCGATGTCCACGTTGATGCCGGCGATGTCGGGGACGTACGACTTGCCAGCGAAGGTGATCAGCAGCTTCGACCGGTAGTCGCCGCCGATCTTCTGCGGCACGAGGTTGGCCTTGGGAAAGCGCTCGTTCACCTGTGCGAGGATGTTGTCGTCGATCGAGCGGTTCCAATACCACAGGTTGAGGGTGGTACGACCGGTGCCGTTGCTGCCCTGCGTCTGGGTGCCGCAACCCATGGACGCTAGCGCGCATCCTACCAAGCCCGCAGCGGCCCTGGCCAGGAAGTCGCGCCGTGTGAGGACCTTCGGCATCTCAATACTCCTTTCTTTGCATATATCCTATATGGGTAACGCGGAGTTTAGTGTATATCTACTTTAGTTTTGAGTCAACATGTATCGTGGTACCTAGCTAGGTATTTGACCTGTTGGTATAGATGGGAGTAACATTCGAGTACGATGAGGGATAGGCTGCTGGTGACCGTTTACAGACCTCTGGCTGTGGCCGTGCTGTTCGGCTGCATAGTGGTGTCCATAGTGCAGCTCATCGAGCTGCTCCAGCCCCAGTGGCGGGGGGGATACTTGGTGGTGATATCGGCGCTGGCGGCGCTGGAGGCGCAAGTCTCCTATCGGCTGATACGGGAGCGGCTCCCCCGGAGCTATCCTACCCTGCGCTACCGCCTGATGGAGCTGGTGGGACTTTTCCTCGTGCTACAGCTGGCGGAGGGGCTCAACGAGGGTAGTGCTAACCCCTTGGCGGGCATCCCCGACTTCAGCCCCCCGGCGTTGGTGGCTTATGGGGTGGTCGTGGCGTGCTGGCTTGGAGGCACGCTCACAGCCAGAGACCTGGAGGCGCTGGGGGAGACGCCCGAGAGGTCCGCCACTTACGTGCCTCCGGAGGAGCGGCTGGCCTCGCGCTTCCTATTTGGGGCAGTTATCTTGCTCATCTTTGCTGGGATGACCCATCTGGGGTTGCGCAGCCTCTTCCAGCTCTCGAGGCCCCCAGTGGGTGGGGTCATCCTGAACGTGCTGGTGTACTTCCTGTTGGGCTTCGTGATGCTGGGGCAGATCAGGTACTCCACTCTGCGCGCCCACTGGGAACAGGTGGGCGCTAGGGTTCAGCCAGCGCTGGGTTCCCGCTGGCTACGGTACAGCCTGCTCTTCCTGGTGCTGGTGCTCCTGGTAGTGGCTCTGCTGCCGACCACCTATACCATGGGGCTGCTGGAGACGCTCGGGCTCATCCTCAGCGCCATCATCTGGACGATAGGCGCTATCTGGTTCCTGATATCACTGCCCTTCCTTTGGCTGATAGCGCACCTCTTCGGCGGGCGGACAGGAGATAGCCCCTCTCCTCCGCGCGAGCTACCTGAATTCATGCGGCGGCCGCAGGATGGGGGCTTCAGCTGGCCGGGATTCCTGAACTCCCTGATCTTTTGGGCGATAGTGGCGGCGATCCTGGTCTACGTGCTGCGGGCGTACCTGCGCACGCGCCCGGACCTATTGGCGCCGCTGGCCCGCCTACGCCTCCTCGAAGTGCTGCGCGCCTGGTGGAGGTCGCTGTGGGCCCGGATCACGGGCGCAGCGTCCAGCGCCTCCCGACGGCTCGCCGAGAGGCTCAGGGCCGCGGGGCGCACCCTCGGAGGCGTCGCCCGCGGCGAGAGGATAGACCCCAACAGGTTGGATCCCAGGGGAAAGGTAAGGTACTACTACCTGCGGATGCTAGAGGTGGCCGAGGGCGCGGGGCATCCCCGGCGGCGGTCACAGACGCCTTACGATTTCGAGCGGGCTCTTGGTCCGGAGGTGCCCGAGGCCGAGCCCGCGCTGGACGACCTGACCGCGGAGTTCGTGCGCGCCCGCTACAGCCGTCAACCCCTCTCCGAGGAGGAGGCCGAGCGTGCTAGGGCCGATGTGGAACGCATCCAGGAGGAGCTCAGGCGCAAGCAGGAGGCCGAGCGCATCGAGGGAGAGCGCTAGCGCATCTGTAAAATATTCTAACGCCTAGATTTTAAGGAGGGTGAAGTTGTACGGTCCCATCAACCCCAAGGCACCTTTCATCTGGCACGGCGGTGACTACAATCCTGAGCAGTGGCCCCGCGAGGTATGGGACGAGGATCTGCGCCTTATGCAGGAGGCCCATTTCAAAGTCCCCACGGTGGGGGTTTTCAGCTGGGTGTCGCTGCAGCCCGCGGAGGACACTTGGACCTTCGAATGGCTGGACGAGGTGCTGGAGAGGCTGTACTCTGCCGGCAGATACTTCGTGCTGGCCACTCCCACCGCCGCGCAGCCTGCCTGGATGTCGCAGCGCTACCCAGACGTGCTAAGGGCAGACAGCACCGGCCGGAGGAACCACCATGGGCGTAGGGTGAACTACTGCCCCAACTCTCCCAATTACCGGCGTTTCATCCGCGAGGTGGCGAGCCGGCTTGCGCAGCGCTACGGCAGGCATCCCGGCCTGCTGGCCTGGCACGTCTCCAACGAGTACGGCGGCACCTGCATGTGCGAGGTGTGCGCGGAGGCCTTCAGGGACTGGCTGCGAAGGCGCTACGGCAGCCTTGACGAGGTCAACCGTAGGTGGTGGACGCGCTTCTGGGGCCACACCTACACCGATTGGTCGCAGATCACTCCTCCATATGCCAACGGCGAGAACCTCACCCACGGCCTGACAATCGACTACAAGCGCTTCCAGAGCGAGTCTATGCTCGAGTGCTTCAAGATCGAGCGCGACGCCATCCGAGAGCACTCTCCGGACATGCCCATCACCACTAACCTCATGGGCACCTACCCGCTGTTGGACTATCGCGAGTGGGCCAAGGAGATGGACGTCGTCTCCTGGGACTGCTACCCCTGGCCCACTGCTGATCCCGGCGACATCGCCTTCCTGCATGACCTCAATAGGGGACTGAAGGATGGTAAGCCCTTCATCCTCATGGAGCAGACGCCCAGCAGCCAGAACTGGCAGCCGGTCAACCAGCTCAAGCGGCCAGGTGTGCTGCGGCTGTGGAGCTACCTAGCGGTGGCCCACGGGGCGGAGACGGTGATGTACTTCCAATGGCGCCGCGGCAGGGGCGGTTGCGAGAAGTTCCACGGGGCTGTGGTGGAGCACCACGGCAGGACGGATGCCAGGGTGTTCCGCGAGGTCTCAGAGCTGGGCGCGGAGCTCGATCGCCTGGGGGATGCGACCATCGGGGCCGCTACGCCCGCTAGGGTGGCCGTGATGTTCGACTGGAACAACTGGTGGGCGGTCGACGATGCCGTGGGGCCCGTCCGGGAGAAGAGGTACGTCGAGACCGTGCGCCAGCACTACCGGGCGATCTGGCGGAAGAACGTGCCTGTGGACGTGGTCTTCAGCGACTCGGATCTGTCGCGCTACGACCTAGTGATAGCTCCAATGCTGTACATGGTAAAGCCTGGAGTGGCTGAGCGGATCGAGAGCTTCGTGCGTGGTGGTGGCGTGTTCGTGGCCACCCAGTTCTCGGGCGTGGCCGACGAGCACGACCTGGCGTTCGAGGGCTATCCTGGACCACTGCGGAGGGTTTTGGGCATCTGGGTAGAGGAGATAGATGCCCTGTATGAGGGTCAGGTCAACCACATCGTGATGGCCGACGGCACGGGTACCTACGAGTGTGGACGCATGTGCGACATAGTGCGGATAGAGACCGCCAGGGTCGTGGCCACCTACGGCGAGGACTTCTACGCCGGCACACCGGTGGTGACCGAGAACCGCTTCGGCGAGGGCAGGGCCTACTACATCGCCAGCCACCCAGAGGATCGCTTCCTGGGCGAGTTCTACGGCCAGCTGCTCCTCGAGCAGGGAGTCCAGCCAGTGATGGAGACCCCCGCAGGGGTGGAGGCGGCGCTGCGGGAGAGGGAAGGAGCTCGCCTGGTGTTCCTCCTCAACCACAACCCGGAGGAGGTGACCGTCCGTCTGCCTGAGGGTGAGAACTTCCTAGAGCTGTTGAGCGGGGAGGAGCTCCGTGGAGAGATCGTGATGGCCGCCTACGACGTGCGGATCCTTCGGGCCAGCTCCTGAGGGCGGGGCCATGGGCACCCCTTACGTGGGCACCTCCGGCTACACGTACAGGGATTGGCGTGGCAGATTCTACCCAAAGTCGCTGCCGCAGCGGGAGTGGCTGAGGTTCTACGCCGAGCACTTCGACACTGTGGAGATCAACGCCACCTTCTACGGCAGGTTCTCGCGCGGAGTGTTCGAGCGCTGGAGACAAGCAACTCCTGAGCGCTTCTGTTTTGCTCTCAAGGGCCCAAGGTTGATCACGCACCTGCGGCACCTGCGGGAGGTGGAGGCTCCACTGGAAGATTTTCTCTCCGGAGCCAGGGGGCTGGGAAGCAAGCTGGGGGTGGTCCTGTGGCAGTTCCCGGCCTCCATGCACGCCGACGAGGAGCACGTGGAGAGGCTCGCGGCTTTCTGTCGGCTGCTGCCGGGGGATCTAAGGTACGCTTTTGAGTTTCGACACGACTCCTGGCTCGGGGAGGGGGTCCTTGAGCCGCTGCGGGCGCTGGAGGCGTCGCTGGTGCTCAACGACTCCCCTCACCTCCCATCCTGGCGGATCGAGATGGGCAGCTTTACCTATATCAGGATGCATGGCCCCGGCGAGCTGTACGCTTCGCGTTATACCGAGGAGCAGCTGCGGTCCTGGGCTGACTGGATAAAGGAGCGCCTCCGTGAGCGGGATGTCTACGTCTACTTCAACAACGACGTGCGCGCCTACGCGGTCGAGAACGCCACGACCCTGCGGAGCCTGCTCTAGCGTATCCGGAGATCCTCAGCGGAGTACTCTAGGCCCTTGGGCTGGATCACCACCCTGCGTGGTCCCTCGATCACTCTGCCGGCCACGATGGCGTCAATGCCCTGCTGGCCGGCCAAGCGCACCAGCTCATCGGTCTGCTCCGGCGGCAGGAAGATCGCAAAGCCCGCCCCCATGTTGAACAGCGCGTAGGCCTCGACCTCCGGGATGCGTCCCTCGCGGCAGATGAACTCAAGTACTGGGGGTACAGGGGGTACCTCTTCCAGCAGGTAGGTCAGATCTTGGGGGGCACGCATCAGCTTGCGCCAGCCGTGGCCGGTAATGTGCACCATGTAGTGGATCTCTAGTCCCGCCTCCTGAGCTCCCTCTACCACGCGCGAGTAGAGGGGGGCGGGGTCCAGGAGGGCGTCCCCGAAGTACCTGCCGTCTTCCATGGTGGTGAGGTAGCCGTCGGACAACTCAGCGGCCAGCTTGCGCGCTAGGCTCAGCCCGTTGGTGTGTATCCCTGTGCTGGCCAGCAGGACGATCGCGTCCCCCGCTCGCAGCTTGTCCGAGGTCACCAGCCGGCTCTTAGGGCGCACGATCCCCACCGCCGAGCCTGCGAGGTCTATCGCGTCCGTCTGGATGATGCCCCCGAGGGCTGGCGATTCCCCACCACCCCAGGAGGCCCCGGCCTCTAAGCAGGCCTGCGCCCAGCCGCGCACCAGGTCCGAGGCCCTCTCCTCGTCCGCAAACCACTCTGAGGCCCCCACCGCGAAGTAGGCGTGCACTACCAGCGGGGTGGCACCGACGGCGACGAGGTCGTTGATGATCGCGGCCACGGCGTCCTGGGCGATGAGGTCGTAGGAGGACCTACCTAGGTGGGGCCTCATCGCGTCCGCTACGAGGCTCTTTGTGCCCAAGCACTCCAGCACCGTGGCGATGTAGTGGTCTCCGGCATCCACCACGTAGGCGGTCTCCCCTCGACTCTCGGGGACCTCGCTCATGCCCAAACGTGACAGAACCCCGCTGGTGCGGCCGGCCTCCGCGAGCGCCAACCGCTTCACCCTGTCCAGCACGTCGTAGTCCACGCCAGCAGAGGCGTACCTGTCTTGCTTGTCCAATCTTCCCTCCCCCTTTCGTGGTCTCTCCTAGAGATGATACACGATCGAGGTCGGGGGTGGGGCCAACATAAAACCTTTCACCTCTAAGGATAGCACGGCCCTTAAGGCTGCAACGGAAGAAAATCGTTGCCAGATCTAGACATGGGAAACGATTTCAGAGATAATTGTACTTGGCGGGGAGATCCCTTCTACCTGCCGTGCGGGGGGCGGTGCCCAGGTGCCCAGCATCGCCCCCCCTGTCCAGCGATCACATCCTCTCGGAGGGATCCTGGCTGGCCTCTGGATGCTCCTGTATGGTGCCCCTCCATCCACCGGTCTCCACACCACGGCTCTCTATGAACTCCTTGAAGCGCTTGAGATCGACCTCGACCCTTCGGTCCACCGCGCCGACCATGCTGCCTATGTTCTCCACCAAGCCCTCGGGCTCGTAGTCCAGCTGCAGCGTCACTCGAGTGGTGTTGTCGTCGATGTAGTGGAAGGTCACCACGCCGGCATTACGCGCGCCTGTGGTGCTGGTCCAGGCCACGCGCTCGTCTGGGATCTGCTCGGTGATCTCGGCGTCCCACTCCTCCTCCTTGCCACCTATCTCGGCGCGCCAGTGAAGGTGCTTATCATCCAGCTGCCTCACCTCCTTGACGCCCTCCATGAACCTGGGGAACTCCTCGAACTGGGTCCATTGGTTGTAGGCGGTGCGCACCGGCAAGTTCACATCTATGCTCTTGACTACGCTAGCCATCTTTACTGCCTCCTACATAACATCACGACTGTCTATCGCAAGACCCGTTCCACTCCGATCACTTACATCCTCTCTCCAGCATATCGCTCACATCTCGCACCAAGTCAGCGATCTCGAAGGGCTTCGGCAGGACTTGTATGCATGGGTCCGCGATCGGCTCAAACTCCTCCAGGTCTAGGATGGCCGCCGTGCAGATGATGACCGGCAGCCGGTGGGTCTCCGCTTTGGCCCTGATGGCACGCACTAGTCTTAGCCCGTTCTCGTCCCCCAGCCTTATGTCGGTTATAAGTAGGTCGGGCGGCTGGATCTGCAGCGCCGCCAGGGCATCGGCTGCCCGCTCGAAGCTCAGCACCTCATAGCCCTGTTCCGACAGCACATCCTCCAACAGCTGCCTGAAGTCCTCCAGGTCGTCGACTACGAATATCTTTCCCCTGTGCATGCTGCTCCCCGGTCGCGCTCCCGGCGCAGATAGAGTCTGAGACATTATATCTATAGAGTGATAGTCCTTCCATCCGTACCAGTTTTCCTGCATCCTCTTATTTAGATATCTCTGATGGGGGCATAGAGGTTATGCAGAGGGTAGATGGTCTAGAGCTAGAGCAGGACCTGCGGTTTCAGCGGCGTGAGTGGCTGGTGGAGTACGCCGGGAGGCTGCTGCTGCTCGTAGCCTTCCTGGCGGGACTGCTGGGCGTCCTAGGTGGAGGGCCGCTCAGCTGGGGGAAGGTCAGGTCCACAGACGGCCAGCTACTCGTCCGCTACCCTCGCTTCGCTCGGTTGGAGACGCCCGCACGGATGTCTCTTGAGGTGGACGGAAGGGCCACGCGCAACGGGCGATTCAGCCTGGCGCTGCCGCGCTCCTACTTGGACCAGGTGGACATATCTAACATAGTGCCCTTGCCTTCCAGCGCCAGGAGCGAGGATGGCTACACGGTCTTCGAGTTCCAGGTGGGTAAAGGGGTGACGCGCCCCGAGGTGATCTTCAACTTCCAGTTCGACAGGGCGGGGGTATCTTCGGGGGAGGTGCTCTTGAATGGGAGCAGCCGTGTGAACCTCAAGCAGATAGTATGGCCATAATGGGAGGATAATATGAACTCTATACTCAGGGGGCTAGCAGTATACCTCTTCCTACTGATCATCTTTAGGATAAATGGTAAGAGATCGCTCGCGCAGATCACCACCTTCGATGCGGTGCTCTTGTTGATCATCTCCGAGGCTATCCAGCAGGCGATGATCGATGGTGACAATTCCCTAACCAATGCTTTCCTCATCGTGCTGACGCTGGTGGGCACGGATCTAGTGCTCTCCTTCCTAACCTTGCGCTTTCGCGCCCTCGACAAGCTGGTGAACGATGTGCCCCTCGTGCTGGTGGAGAACGGCGTGGTTCATCACGATAGGCTGAAGCGCGCCAGGGTCAGCCTAGATGACGTGCTGGAGAACGCCCGCACC
>JBHORE010000202.1:0-6566 GCA_042408415.1 Thermobaculum sp. | reverse complement strand
GTTGAGTTCGGACCTCATGATAGTATTTTTCTCTCGGAATCATCTCCATTTTCTCCACCTCGTTGCACTATTCTTGCTAGTAATAACAGTAAGCAGGATCTGTTCCTCAACAATAGATCAAGCACTATAGACTACACTAGGAGAGGAGATGAGCAAAGGAGATATATAATATATAAACAAACGTTTTTGCATCCTTTTATCTCTAGACAAACGTTTAAATTAGTAGTATAAGTACATGGAGCCGCCTGAGGATAAAGTTGGCATGGGAATTGCGAGGCTCCAGTGCAGAAGGGAGGTGTGGTAAATGATAGCCGATAACGGCAACGCTGTTACTGGTACAAGGGATGTGGTTTACGACCTTATTAGTGTTATCTACCACGCTCTAAAGGGCGCGGAGACCTATTCGTCCTATATAGAGGATGCGGATTTCATGGGTGATCAAGAGCTAGTTCAGTTCTTCCGTAGGGTCCAAGAGGAGGACAGGAGGAGAGCTGAGGAAGCCAAGCGCTTGCTACGCAAGCACCTAGCTAGAGAGGCTGCTGAGGACTGGAATCCTGTAGAAGCCCATGTAAAAGGCATCTCATTGGATGTGGTGTAGGGCCTAGGCCCTACACCACATTTTTATGGTGTAATACTCAGAGCCTTGCAATCGACTCTACCCTCGGTACAGACCAGCCCAACGAAGCCTGAGGATAGAAGCGTGTTCGATAGATTATATTCAAATGCCTCGCCTTCCAATGCTACGTAGACAGTATCATCCTTTATGCTAATGGTTATATCGTAGTAGTGATCTAATTCAAGCTTTTTCCCGAAACTGTGTAGGACTGATGTATGTTCATCGAATCTGCTTATCAGCTCTACTCTGCTACTCCTTGGTCTGAATAGCAGGGCGTAATACCTGTTTATTCCTCTTGCTCGGAAAGCCAAGCCTGCAGCTTCAGCCATATGTATCGATATAGAGGCATGAAGAGTATAATCTTGCCAGTCATCACATCCTTGAAAAAGGAGACCCGTACCCTCGTCCTGAATAAGGACAATCCCGCCTCCTGGTGGATACAGAGTGTGATCTACAGCATCGATCCACGGTAGTCCCGAATTTTGTTTATCTGGCAATATCAGGTTGGCATTGGGTACGCCGTCCCATGTGAGGTAATCAAGATAGACTTTTCCTGAGGAGTATCTATCACTAGAGATCTCAATCCCCACTGCGTATATAGTCTGGTTGTTGATATTTGGTACTCTCCAGTCTATAGTCTTTTGTTGTCTGGGTATCAATAGGATAGAGTCAGATTTGAATAGTTCTGTGGAGCCATCTGATCGATACGTTTTTACTATCAGGGACAGATTTGCCTCGCCTGATATATCAGAGGCTAGGAATGATGCCTGGATGGTTTGGCCTGGATACAGCTGTGGGGAAGCCATTAGCTTATATCCTGGCATGTCCAGATCATCGGGAGGTATGAAAGTGGGAGTTAGTGCTCTTGCGCTCTGTCCGGGACATATATGTGCGAATTCCAACTCTAAGGCTCTATTCCCAGGAAGTTGCTCAATAGCACTGTTTCTTATACTCGCAGTCTGGCAACAACCATCGGATTTGTCTACGTAGAACCCCTGCAAAGCTCCTGGGGCTTCGAAGTGAAACCTGGCTCCTCCCTTAGGTAACACAGGCTCCATCCCTGCCAATCGCCTGCCTATATTGGCTATACGATAGGATTCTCGAACGGCGTCGGTCACTACATGGCCTCCATCTGCGGATGCTATATACATTCTGTCCGCTAACGGACTTCTCCAGTCTGGTCCTAGGTCGATACCTTCGAGGCCATTCCTTATACCAAGGATGCAGCCAACGTTCCCAGAGTTGCAGTCAGTGTCCCATCCGCATGTGTTGACTATCATGAGAGACTTCTGAAAATTGCCCTTTCCATATAGAAGGGCGTTGATTATCAGTGCGTGGTTAGGAACCACATGGCATCCTCCTCCGTATTTGTCATAACCATACTTTTGCTCTATTAGCTCCCGTGTTTTCTCCCAATCGTCATATGCTGTATGCCAGTTTCTTATGTCAGCTATCAACCTGTAGATAGTGGAATCTTGGGGTATGAATGATACCCCACAGTCTATTAGCTTCTCGATGTTGTCTTCTGCAAATGCTTGAGCTTCGATAGCTGCTATAACCTGCGCTGCATATATTGCCTCGCCATCATGGCTTACACAGGCAGCTCTTCGCGCGAGATCAGCGGCCATCTCAGGATCTCCTGGGGAGACCATTCCCCAGCCATCAATGAATATTTGGGCACCTATTTGTTCAGCTACAACTTTGCTGTTGGTTTCTATTGATCCGCTTTGTGGGGGCTTCAGTCCTTGCTTGAGGCGTATATAGGCTGTATGCTCTGTGGAGTTGCCCAGCCCTCCCCACCATAGTGTGGTTCTGTTTTCGATGATATAGTTCAACCAAGTATTGCCGATCTGCTCTGGCGATAGGTCCTTGCTGTACCCGTAGTCCTCAAGTGCTCTTATAAAGGTGAATGTCCCGGATATATCATCATCGGTTACTATTAGTGGTTGTTTTAATTTGTTATTTACGTAGTACCATATGTACCCGAGCTCAGATTTGATCTTGTCATAGGGCCATCCTTCGAAAGGTCTTCCAAGGTACACTCCAATGATCTTGCCCAACACTCCAGCGTATACCCTCTCCAGGTAGTCCTTAGGTAAGCTCATACTCATCCTCCTGTAAATCTCGCTTAGAATGCATACTACTCCAGAAGCTAGATACTATGTAATAACACATAAAACTAGAGGGTATCAGTGTGATTTCAATAGAGACCCTTAGAAATGATGCTAAGGATATATTGATGGCTGGCGTAAAAGCATGTAATGCTCGAGATGCTGTTAGAAGGAACTTTCAACTTGTAGGCGACGAATTGAGATGTGGCGATTCTGCGGTTCTTCTGGATGAGTGTAGGAGAATATTGGTTATCGCGATAGGCAAGGCAGCTGCCGACATGGCCCTCGGTGTGCATGACGTGCTTGGCGACCGCGCGCACATCTACTTCGTTATAACCAAGTATGGTCATGGGAAGAACGTAGATAGACTAGGCATGACGCTATTTGAATCTGGGCATCCTGTCCCGGATGTTGCAGGGGTAACGGCCGCTACGGAGCTGATAAATCTCCTAAAAGGGACTTCTGGTAAGGATTTGGTAATATTTCTTATTTCAGGTGGAGCCTCAGCTTTATGTACTTTGCCGGAAGATGATATCACTCTAGAAGACCTTCAGGAGACCACGAAACGCTTGCTGTTAGCTGGTGCTGACATTAGAGAGCTTAACACCGTTCGCAAACACGTCTCCAGATCAGGTGGTGGTAAGCTTGCTAGGGTAGTATATCCATCCAGAGTAATGGCACTTGTGGTGTCAGATGTTATAGGTAATGATCTGGATGTTATAGCCTCTGGGCCCCTGACTCCGGATCCTACTACCTATCAGGATGCGCTTGAGGTTGTGAACAGTTTGGGAGTTGAATTGCCAGTAACTGTAAATGAATACCTGCTTGCCGGTGCTAAAGGGCAGGTAACTGAAACTCCCAAGCCAGGCAGTCCAGAGTTTGAGAAGGTATCCATTAGGGTTATAGCGGATGTGTTCTTGGCGCTCCGCGAAGCAGCATATCGGGCAGTGGCACTAGGGTATGAGCCTATGATCCTTACCTCAAGACTGGAGGGAGAAGCAAGAGAGTTGGGTAAGGCTGTGGGCAACATAGCAGTCAATATAGTGAAGGAGAACGTCCCCCATAGCCCACCTGTTGCTGTGCTTCTTGGTGGCGAAACTACAGTTACGGTGAGAGGCGATGGTGTAGGGGGAAGAAACCAGGAGCTAGCTTTGTCGGCCGCTTTGGCCATACAGGGATGTGAGAGCGTGATAGTGGCATCTTTGGGAACAGATGGAACGGATGGCCCAACCGATGCTGCTGGAGGTATCGTGGATGGCTTAACTGTGGTCAGAGGTAAAATTGCTGGCTTGGATGCTAAGCGATACCTTGCTAGGAATGACGCTTACAATTATCTCAAGGCTACCGGCGATTTGATATTTACAGGGCCCACCGGCACCAATGTAAATGATCTGGTGCTGGTGCTCGCAAGGTAAGTTTATGTGGGTAGCCTTTTAGGTAAGAATAGATCCCTTCTCAGTGTTAGGACCCTAAGCTAATAGCAGCCAAGATACGCAATAGGTGGCATCAGAAGTTCTAGGCTATGGCAAGCTCAGGCTCTGATGAGCTCTTGTACTGTCGTAGTGATGGATACTTAGCAGCTACCCACAATGTAATCAGTACAGTGGCTACACCCCCACTTACGATAGCAAAAGGTACTCCTAGCACCGAGGCCACTAGCCCAGCCTCTAGTTCTCCTAGCTGTGGTCCACCCATGAAGAATATCATGTTGACCCCAACCATTCGGCCTCGAAGATGGTCTGGGGTAAGTATCTGCCGCACTGTGCCTCTAATCACCGTGGAGACTGTATCTCCAGCTCCGGTCAGTGCAAATAGTATGTACGAAAGCACGAAGATCTTGGAAACGCCGAACAGTGCAGTAGCTATACCGTAGATTGCGACGCTTATTAGGAGGACTATACCTTGATGGTAAATCTCTCTTCTTAGGGAGAGAATCAAGCCCGCGATCACTGAGCCTATAGATTGTGCTGTAGATAGCACGCCATAACCTACGGGCCCTACTTGCAGGAGATCCCCAGCTACTATAGGTAACATGGTTCTTGCAGATGAAAAGAATGTAGCCCAAAAGTCAAGGATCATGGTGCTCCATATGATGGGCGTGTTGCGTACGAACCTAAACCCCTCGAACATAGCCCGTAAATTGATGCTTGTTTCCTGGGCAGCCGGCTTTCCTCGGAAGCTCATCATAAGAATGAGAGTCAGTACTATAAGATATGCTAGTGAGTTGATAGCATAGACCCAACCTATGCTTAGAGAGGCAATTAGTGCTCCGGCAATAGCGGGACCTATGATCGTGCCTATCTGCCAGTCCAAGGTGTTCAGACTTATGGCATTAGTTAGATGCTCTTTGGGCACAAGTTGAGGGACTATTGCCTGCCTGGCGGGAGTATCAAATGCGGAGACAGCTGCACTAAGCGCTGTCAAGAGATAGATAATGCCAAGAGATATGTTGCCTGTAAGGGTCGTTATCGCTAGTAGGGCAGATACTACTGCCCCTCCGAGTTCTGTCCACAAGAGTATTTGTCTTCTGTCATGTGTGTCAGCTACCATGCCTCCTAGCATGGAGAAGAAGATTATGGGGAGGACTCTTATCATGCCTAATATCCCCAACCCTAATGCCTCGGCTCCAAGCTCGAAGTGTCTCCCCAAGATGTCTAGAGAATAACTTGTGTTGCTAAGCAGTCTATATATATGCCAGTTGATAGCCGTAAAGCTCATTTGCGAGCCTATGGTTGATATTAACTGGCCAATCCAAAGTAGCCTGAAATCGCGATGGCTAAGCGCAACAAACCTAGTACTCAACTTAGAGGTTCCTACAGAGAAAGACTTACAGAAAATAAGTGCTCATATATATTACATGATATGAGCTCTATAAATCTAACTATTACCTTGTTAGCCGGACTTCAAATACCTCAGAAAAGTGATGTTCTATGTGATCCATAACTTCTTCTAGGGGAATTGTGCGACCTAGAAGAACCTGTAGGCTGGTGACGCTTCTGCCAGTGATGCCGCAAGGAATTATCATGTCGAAATATCTGAGATCTGTGTTGATGTTTATAGCAAAGCCATGCATTGTTACACCTCGGCTTATCTTGACACCGATGGCTGCTATCTTGGCTTTCCCGATCCACACGCCAGTGTATTGCTCATCTCTATGGGCTGAGAAACCGTAGTCGTTCAGGGTTCTTATGAGCACCTCTTCAAGCATGCGGAGATATTTATGCACGTCGCTACCTATATTTCGGAGGTTGATCAGGGGATATCCCACGATCTGTTCTGGACCATGGTATGTTATATCACCGCCCCTATCGGTTTCTATGACTTCTGCATCCATTGCCCGGAGTTGCTCTATAGATGCTAGAAGGTGGTCATGTCCACCTTTCCTACCTATGGTATATGTGTGGGGATGCTGGAGTAGGATTAATGATTCCGGATGTTCATTTGAGGCTATGCTAGCTACTAAGCTCTTTTGTAGCTCCCAAGCTTCCATGTATGGGACGACGCCCATACGCAGCACCTTCACTAGTCTTCTGTCCGCTAGGTTGTTTTGGCTATTTGTAGTGAGGTTATCGGATAGCATCTTTGTGTTAGATCAGACTGCTCTTTGCAGGAGGGAGGACACCTGCTCGTCGGCGTGGTAGGAGGAGCGGACGAGGGGGCCAGCCTCCACATGAGCAAAGCCCAGCTCCAGGGCCTCCGCCTTGAGCTCAGCAAACTCCTGCGGATGGTAGTACTTCTCCACAGGTAGATGCCCCTTGGAGGGCCTCAGATACTGCCCCACCGTCAATATCTCCACTCCCACAGCCCTCAGATCCCTCATCACTTGCCTGAGCTCCTCC
>JBHORE010000199.1:0-1250 GCA_042408415.1 Thermobaculum sp. | reverse complement strand
GCCGCTCCTACCCACCACGGCCACGAACTGTCCAGGTTCTATCTCCAGGTCCAGCCCCCTCAGCACCTCGTTGCTCCCAAAGCGCTTGCGGAGGCCCTGCACCTTGATCCATGCACCGTATTCCACAGCAGTCATCTCCTTACCTCCTAAGCTTTCTGGTAGGCAGGATGCCACCTCAGCATCTGCCTCTCCATCAACCTCGCGACCGTATCGGCCAGCTTGCCAAGCACCGCGTACAGCAGTATGCCCATCACGAGCACATCGGTCTGCATAAACTCTCGGGCCTGCATGGTGATGTAGCCTATGCCGGAGCTGGTAGCGATGGTCTCGGCCACGATCAGCGTGAGCCACATGACACCTAGGGCGTAGCGCACGCCCACCAGGATTGAGGGCAGTGCTCCCGGCAGCACTATGTCTCGGAATATCTCCCAACGGGACAACCCATATACCTGCCCCATCTCCAAGAGTCCCAAGTCCACGTTCCTGATCCCGTGGTAGGTGTTGACGTACACCGGGAACAGCACACCCTCGGCTACCAGGAAGAGCTTGCCCTGCTCACCTATCCCGAACCACAGGATCACGAGGGGGATGAGGGCCAGATGAGGGATGTTCCTGATCATCTGTAGGGTGCTGTCGAGCAGGCGAGAGAGGGTAGCAGACAGCCCGTTGATCACGCCAAGCGTGAACCCCAGCCCACCACCTATGGCGAACCCGAGCAGAGCCCTGCGGGCGCTCACCGCCATATCCGTCAGCAGCTGGCCGCTCTCGGCCAACTTCCACGCGGCCAAGAGCACCTTGGAGGGCGGCGGAAGGATGCGGGCGGGCAGTACTCCCGCCCACCCTAGGGCCTCCCAGATGACCAACAGGAGGGCCGGCACCACCCAGCCCGACAGCCCAGCCAACCTGCGCCAGAGGAGCGTGATCATCGGCTGGCCTCCTGCTTGCGGTCGTTGCGGATCAAGCCCCCCTCGGCCACGATCTCGCCTATAGGACCGTAGTAGTTAGTGTAGTTGTAGCCCTCCAGGCGCTTGTGGAGGCCAAGCAGAGGGAACACCAGCTCGGCGAACCTGTGGGCTTCCTCGAGATGGGGGTAACCCGAGAAGATGAAGGTATCGATGCCCAGGGCCTCGTACTCGCGCATGCGCTCCACCACCTGCTCGGGGTCGCCAACCAAGGCTGTCCCAGCACCTCCTCGGACCAACCCCACACCAGCCCAGAGGTTCGGGCCGATGCGCAGGCCGTCGCGCAGC
>JBHORE010000023.1:0-6429 GCA_042408415.1 Thermobaculum sp. | reverse complement strand
GGAGTCCAAACCAGCTGGACATTTACCTCCTCTACCCCAGGCAGTGAGCCAATCACCTCTTCAATCTGTTGTATGAGTATAGGCCCCACAGGGCAGCCCATAGAGGTCAAAGTCATCTCTATATCTACTTTGTTCTCCTTGACCTCCACGTTGTATACAAGCCCTAGGTCTATAATGTTTATGCCTATTTCTGGGTCATAAACATCTTTTAGGGCTTCTCTCACGATCTCTTCGTTGACCATTTTAAAACCTCGCTTGCAAAGCCTATCCGTCTAAATATTGTAACTTATTGCGCCTGGGTTGCCATCACCTTTTGTACTTCTTCAATCCTCGATTTTATGAGCTCATAGTCCGTCCTAGGGATTTTATGAACGTTGCCTTGGAAGGCAAGACGCCAATGCTCTGGGGGCCACTTCTTTGTGTACTCCATCTGCTCTACTAATTCTACTGCAGGTATGTAATTTTCTGGGTCAGCTGCCACTTCTATCTTTATTGGGAAACGATAAGGGTAGAGTTCCCCTTCTTTTTTGCTTACCCATATTGGGTCCTCGCTATATTCAGCAGTACCTGTTACCTCTGCAGTACCACCAAAGGCCATCACCCCTGTCAAGTAAAAGACGACTTTGTCACCTGGTTTGACTTGGGCTGCTTTCTTACCATGCCTACTCTTCATGCCCGCGAGATCGAAGCCTCTCGATCGGGATATCTCGAAATTTTCTGCCGAAGATACTAGCATCCAGTAGGTTACCTCTTCGCTAAAGCTCATCGTCTACGCTCCCTAATCAAATTTTTTGCAGTCTGGCCATACTTGCCAAGAGTTTCTTTGTACTGCCTGCTGCGAATCTGACCTCTACCTCCGCGTCCTCGCCTTGGATCTCCACTTTAAGAACAACCCCTTCTCCAAATTTTGGATGCCTGACTCTATCGCCAGGCTTGTATTCCTGTATTATCTTCTCCAAGTTGCTATTAGAAACGAAGTTATTGTTGCTTGAAGGAAATGGTCTATATGATTGACCGTCATAGCTACGTGCGCTACTTGTATAAGTACTACCAGATGGTGTTCTGCTCGAGGCTGTGGAAGTTAATCTTCCCGGCCCTCTTCTTCCTAGAGATGGGAGGTTGCCGTCCAACAAATCAGGTGGAATGTTTGCTAGGAATCTTGATGGCACATTAGTCTGTGTGGCTCCAAAGACATTGCGGTGAAAAGCATAGGAGATATATAACTTTTCCATGGCTCTAGTGACTCCCACATACGCGAGCCTGCATTCTTCCTCTATGTCGCTTTCCCTGTCCATGGATCGTGCATGTGGTAATAACCCCTCCTCAAAGCCTATTATAAAGACTACTTTGTACTCTAGCCCTTTGGCAGCATGGAGGGTGATTAGAGTAACTTGGTTCCCGTTGTTTTGCAGGGTATCCACATCACTTTGAAGGGCAACCTCCTGGAGGAACTCAATCAATGCCTCAGAAGTATTCATAGTCGCGTAGTCTTGCGCGATGGATATAAGGTCTCTGGCGTTTTCTAGTCTTTCAAGATCCTCTTCTGCCCCACTACTTAGGAAGGATGCATAACCACTCTTGACAAGCAATGTGTCGATTAAGTGAGGCAGTGTCAGAGTATCACTTTGCTCTCTAAGTTCATATATCAGCCCTACGAGCTGCTTAAGAGATTCTTTGGCTTTGGATTGCAGTTTGGGGGTCTCGAGGTTAGGTAGAAATGCTCCAGCCTCTTCCAAACTCTTGATGCCCAAAGCTATCTCTATAGCGTCCCACAAGGATATATGGGCTCTGGAGGCAAGATCTTCCAACGTTTTCATTGTACCTTTACCTATACCCCTTCCCGATGGGGTGTTCTCGATTATTCTGCGTAGGCTAGCGGCGTCATGCGGATTGTGTATCAACCTGAGATAAGCTAGTACGTCCTTTACCTCTCTTCTTTCGTAGAAGCGAGTACCTCCTATGATCTGATACGGGATTCTGTACCTGGAAAAAGCCTCTTCTACCGGGCGTGATTGCGAGTTGGTTCGGTACATTACTGCGAAATCTGAATAGGTGTACTCTCCTAGGGATGTAAGCCTACTTATCTCTCGTGCTATATATGAGGCTTCATCCTGCTCGTCATAAGCCTCCCTTACACGTACCAGCGCACCTCCAGATTTGTTTGTCCAAAGCCTCTTGGGACGTCTCAGGCGATTACTGCTGATTATGTGAGAAGCTACGTCCAAAATCTCTTGGTATGATCTGTAGTTTTGCTCTAGCAGTATTACCTTTGCCTCTGGGTAGTCTCTCTCAAAGTTCAGGATGTTCCTGATATCAGCTGCTCGCCAGGAGTATATACCCTGATCTTCGTCCCCTACTACGAATATGTTGCGGTGCTCCTGAGTAAGTAGGTTGATGAGCATATACTGCGCTCTATTTGTATCTTGATATTCATCTACCAGGACGTACTGCCATCTATCCCTGTACTGCTGGAGTATGTCAGGGTAGGACTTCCACAGCAGCACCACTTTCATTAGTAAGTCATCGAAGTCTACAGCCTGATTGATTTCCAGTAGCTGTTGGTATCGACGGTATACGCGTGCAGCTATCTCGTCGAAGTAGCTAGATACCCCTTGAGTGGAGTAATCTTCGGGATCCAACAATGCGCTCTTGGCGCTACTGATCCTGGCTTGTATGCTTCTGGGAGCGTACTGCTTTTCGTCCAGTCCTATCTCGTTGAGCGCTTGCTTGATCAGCCTTATCTGGTCATCGTCGTCGTAGATTACGAAGTTAGGGCTGATACCTATGGCTCCGCCATCACGCCTGAGCACACGAGAGCATATAGAGTGAAAGGTTCCCATAGTTATATTTCTGGCCTCATAGCTACCAAATGCGCCGCCTACCAATCTTTCTATGCGCTCTCGCATCTCTCTTGCTGCCTTGTTGGTAAACGTCACGGCCAGTATGTTAAATGGACTAACTCCTTGAGATAGGAGGAAGGCTATTCTGTGAGTAAGGACTCTGGTTTTGCCCGATCCTGGCCCTGCCAGTACCAATACAGGACCATCTGGGGCCGTTACGGCTTCGAGCTGCTTATCATTCAGCCCTTCTAATATCGAACTATAGATGTCTGGATAGTTACTCATAGCTTGATCATTCTATCAGTATGTTAGCCTGGTTGACAGCGTCCAAGTAGGTTTGCGCGTCGAATCATGATTGAGTTAACATATATTACTGGAATTCCTCCTGAGATCTGTGATTCCAGTATCTGAGCAGAGGTGGAATATGCCTACATACGAGTATGAGTGTGTGAGTGGTGGACATAGGTTTGAGCGGTTCCAAAGTTTCTCGGAGCCTGCCATTGAGATCTGTCCGGAGTGTGGTGGTCAGGTACGCAGGGTGCTCTTTGCAGCTCCCGTTATATTTAAGGGGCCGGGGTTCTTCAGGACCGAGTCTCGTAAGAACTCGGATGGTTCTGGGGAGTCTAATAAAGACAAGAGCGAATCCTCTAACGGTTCATCCGAATCTGAAGATTAGCATCAGTCACAGATAAATCGGTGTAGATATTTACTTTGCCCGGCTCTGCCGGGCATATTTGTACCATCATGGAGGGCGAAGTGCTGTACATACACAACACACTTACTGATAGGAAAGAGGAGTTTGTACCTCTTAATCCTCCTAGCGTACTTATGTATGTGTGTGGACCTACGGTATATGGGCCAGCACATATAGGTCACGCCATGTCGTACACCGTCTTCGATATAGTGCGCAGATATTTGGAATACAAGGGTTACAAAGTAAAACATGTCCAGAACTTTACCGACGTCGACGATAAGATCATCGCGCGGTCCAATGAAGAGGGTATTAGCTGGAAGGATCTGGCGACCAGATACGAAAGGGAGTTTCTCAGGCAGATGGATAGCCTGAACATTTTGAGGGCTCATTATTATCCCCGTGCTAGCGAAGTTATACCCGAGATAATTGAGGATATACAAAGGCTTATAGCTCTAGGCTATGCTTATGTCGTTGACGGGGATGTATATTTTAGGGTTCTCAAGGATGAAGAGTACGGTGAGTTAAGTCACAGGCGTTTAGATGAGATGAGGGCAGGTGCAAGGGTCGAAGCAGATCCTCGTAAAGAGCATCCTATGGATTTCGCTCTCTGGAAGTCGGCCAAACCTGGCGAACCATATTGGGAGAGTCCATGGGGACCCGGCAGGCCCGGATGGCATATCGAGTGCACGACGATGAATCTGCGAATGCTCGGGGAGCAGATAGATATCCATGGTGGTGGAGCGGATCTCATATTCCCTCATCACGAGAATGAGATAGCCCAAAGTGAGGCTATTACGGGTAAGCACCCGTTTGTCAGGTATTGGATACACAATGGGCTCTTGCAGTTGGAAGAGGAGAAAATGGCTCGCTCAGTGGGTAATGTACTGTCGATAGACTTTATAGTTAGACAGTATGGAGCGGATGCCTTCAGGCTATTTGTTCTGTCTTCTCATTATAGGAAGCCTCTGAACTTCTCGTTCGAGGCGCTGGAGTCGGCAAAGAGAGGAGTCATCAGGCTTTATCAGGCTATAGGCGAAGATGCAGGACCTGCTGGTTCGGAATTCAAGGACTTTCGACAGAGATTTGAGTCTGCTATGGATGATGATTTCAATACTCCTCAGGCCATAGCCGTTCTCTTTGAACTAGCAAGAGAAGTGAACGCGCTTCGGAGTGAGGGTAAAGACGCTTCTACAGCGGCGGGTCTACTTAGAGAGCTGTCGGCTTTGCTGGGGTTAAGGTTAGATTCTGTGGGTGTCGAGGCCACCGAAGCCGAGCCATTCATAGATCTGCTTGTAGGAGTCAGAGATAAGCTTCGAGCTTCCAGAATCTATGAGCTCTCGGATTACATCCGAGACAAGCTGGGAGAGCTAGGGGTAAGCGTGATGGATACCCCTGAGGGGAGTAAGTGGAGGCTAGAGAGATAAGAAAAAGGCACGAGCAAGAGGCTGTTAGACCTTCAGGTATGGTGTATATCTACGGCCGTAATGCCGTTAGAGAGTGTCTATTAGCTGGTCGGCGGAAGGTATACAGGCTGCTTGTTGCTTATTCGCATTCTGCGTCTCAAACATTAGAGGTTATAGAATCGCTAGCTGCCAGATCTGGATTGCAGATTGAGAGGGTAGAACGTAGCGTTCTTGACAAGCTAACACATGGTGCTAATCACCAGGGAGTGGTTTTGGAGGCTTCGGATTTCAGTTATAGTTCGATTGAGGAACTGCTGGCGAATGGTTCGCTAAATGGTAAAGACATATTGATGCTGGATTCCCTTCAGGATCCACAAAATTTTGGAACCCTGCTTCGAACCGCGGAGGTGTTCGGTATTGGGGCGGTGATCATTCCTGAGCATCGATCTGTAGAGGTCACGCCAGCAGTGGTGAATGCATCTTCTGGTGCTACCGAGCATTTGAGTATATCCAAGGTAACTAATCTAGCAAGGACCGCATCCAAACTCAAGGAATATGGGTACTGGGTTTTGGGTTTGGAATATGATGAGAGCTCTAGTGTTATATGGGATGTAGACTTAAAGATACCTATATGCTTGGTGGTAGGTAGCGAAGGCAGTGGCATCAGAGAGTTGGTGCGTAAGCGCTGTGACTTGCTAGTCAAGATCCCTCAGGTGGGCAGGATCGGGTCTTTAAATGCGGCAGTTGCAGGCTCGATAGCCTTGTATGAGATCTACAAGAGCAAGCGCGCCAAGTAGACTTGACCACTCGTTCCTGTGTTACGTATAATTTGAAGCTGGCAGGCCGACGTAGCTCAGCGGTAGAGCAACTGTCTTGTAAACAGTAGGTCGTCGGTTCGAATCCGACCGTCGGCTCCTGCAAGATAAGGGTCGGTGCCGGAGTGGACAAACGGGCCTGGCTGTAAACCAGGTGGCGAAAGCCTTCGGAGGTTCGAATCCTTCCCGGCCCACCTGTAGCTATGTGCTACGGATGCCCACGTAGCTCAGGAGGTAGAGCACATTCTTGGTAAGAATGAGGTCACCGGTTCGAGTCCGGTCGTGGGCTCCAGTGCTGCATGTTTTTATGCGGCCTTTTCGTATTTAAGTTATCTAGGAAGACAAAACTACTAAGATCACTAAGGAGGCCTGAGGTTGGCGAAGCAGAGGTTTGAGAGGACGAAGCCGCATGTGAACGTAGGGACGATAGGGCATGTGGATCATGGGAAGACGACGTTGACGGCAGCGATCACGAAGGTGCTAGCGTTGAAGGGGGAGGCGCAGTACCGGCCGTTTGAGACGATAGACAAGGCGCCTGAGGAGAGGGCGAGGGGGATAACGATTTCGATAGCGCATGTGGAGTATGAGACGGACAAGAGGCACTATGCGCATGTGGACTGTCCTGGGCATGCGGACTACATCAAGAACATGATCACGGGTGCGGCGCAGATGGATGG
>JBHORE010000183.1:0-4591 GCA_042408415.1 Thermobaculum sp. | reverse complement strand
ACTGCTTCGATCCTCAGCAGAAAGTTCGTAACTCTTCGTAGCCAAAAGAGCTACAACAATGAGATAGGACTACCTCTCACTCTACTTGGACTAACACCCGAGGTAGAGGTTGCTGTTCTTGAAATGGGTGGTGCCTATAGGATGGGAGAGATAGAGTATCTATGCTCTATAGCTAAGCCTTTCATAGGGGTCGTCATAGTAGTGGGTTATGCTCACATAGGCCGCATGGGGAGTCTTGAGAGGATCGCTGAGAACAAGTCTGAGCTTGTTAGATCTCTTCCCTCTGACGGCTTTGCAATCTTGAATAGAGATGACCACCGCGTCAAGGCTATGGCTGATGTAACTAAGGCACAAGTGGTTTGGTATGGACTCGATGAAGAAGCCTATATACGAGCAACTGATGTCGTAAGTGAGGGTCTGAACGGAATAAGGTTCGTCCTGCACATAGGCGATAGGTCTTATCAGGTTAAGGCACCCCTACTTGGTAGGCATAGCGTGCATACGATATTGGCTAGCGTCGCAGTGGCACACGTGATGGGAATGGAAGACCAGGAGATAGTACAGGCAATCAAGGAATTACCACCTGGTCTTAGGTTAATAGTCAACAGGGGTATCAACGGTAGCACCATCATAGATGATACTTACAACGCTAACCCAACATCCATGCTCGCAGCTCTTAATTTGCTGAATGATATCGAGGGGCATAGGATAGCTGTCTTAGGAGATATGGCGGAGCTCGGGCACTTTACGGAAGAGGGACACTTGAAGGTGGGCGCTAGAGCTGCTGAGGTCTGCGATAAGCTCTATACGGTTGGCGAACTTGCACAGATAATAGCTAGGGGCGCTCTGCAGGCGGGAATGAATCCGGGCGATGTGGTGACCTTGAAAAATTACCAGGAAGCGATAGATGTGCTGAAGAGAGACTTACATGAGGGCGATGTAGTGCTTGTAAAGGCTTCAAGGATAGTCTCTCTGGATAAAGTTGTTGCTGCTCTTACCGTTCAGAATGAGGTGACCCAATGATACCTCTAGTTCTCCTCAGCATGTTTCAGACAGAGGTAAAGCTGGCACGCATCGAGGTGATGCGCGAGGCTCTGCTGCTGTCCGCCCTGACGTTCCTGGTCACCCTAATTATTGGTAGACCTATTATCAATGAACTCAGAAGGCGTGGTATAGGTAAGAAGATCAGGATTGAAGGACCACAGACCCACCTTGTAAAGGAAGGAACACCGACGATGGGTGGGATCATGATTTGGTTAGGAGTGTTCCTCGTTAACGCTATCTTCAACGTAAGATACTGGTGGATCTACGAGAGGCGATCTCTGATACTGCCATTGCTGGTTGTTCTTGCCTGTGGCACTCTGGGTGCTATTGATGACCTGCTCAATTTGAGCGGGGGGAAAAGCAGCGGACTTACAGCTAGATTCAAGTTTCTCTGGCTAACGGTCATAGCAACCGGCGCTGGCATAGTTCTTCACTATTGGTTTGAGCTAGACAGTATGTATATACCATTTTATGGAAAGGTGCCTATAGGTGTTTTCTATATACCCATAGCTATATTTGTCATTGTGGCTACCAGCAATGCTGTGAATCTAAGTGATGGGTTGGATACTCTAGCGGGTGGGTTGTTAGCTTTGAGCTTTGCTGCCTACGGCATAATTGCTTTCCTACAAGGACAAAGGTACATAGTCACTCTATGCTTTACAACGATAGGAGCTCTTCTAGCTTTTCTATGGTATAACGCTCACCCTGCCGAGGTGATAATGGGAGATACAGGGGCGCTTTCTTTAGGAGCTCTGTTAGCTGTTGTAGCACTTATGACTGGCCAGTGGCTCCTTCTGCCTATTATTGGCCTTATGTTTGTAGCTATTACCCTGAGCGTGATCCTGCAGGTTGGTTATTTCAAGCTGACAGGAGGCAAGAGGCTGTTCAGGATGGCGCCTTTACACAACCATTTCGAGCTCAAAGGGTGGGCAGAGACTCAGATAGCTATGCGATTTTGGATAGTTGGTGTAGCAGCAGCTTTGGTGGGTGTTGCTCTAGCACTCTCATAGCAAGTTTGAATTTTCTGGAAGGAGATCAATGGCGGATATCAATACCATGGAGAGAACACGCTCGACTCGTACGAGGAAATATGAGGTTACTGAGACCAGAAGTGCTACTCAGGAACAATGGGACAATTGGCTTGAGGAAAGCCCCGGAGGTGGACATATTCTTCAGAGCTACGAATGGGGCGAGCACAAAAGCAGGTATGGTTGGAAGCCAGTGCGCTTGACCTTGAGTGATAGCGGCAAGGTAGTAGGGGTTGGCCAGTTTCTGGTGCGCAGGACACCATTTGTCGGTGGGCATGTTATGTACTGTCCTAAGGGACCATGGATACCTTGGGATGACGAGGATGCGGTGCGCACTTTCTTCAAAGGTGTAGTTACGGTTGCCAAACGTGAAAAGGCTCATACGGTAAAGATCGAGCCAGAGGTTCTGGAAAAGAATGAGCAAGTCAAAGGTGTCCTCAAGGATCTGGGATTTAGAAAGGCTCGATATGACTTGCAGTTCAAGACCACAATGGTGGTGGATCTTACCCCATCGGAAGATGAGATGTTGGCTCGTATGAAGGGCAAGACTCGTTACAACATAAGGTTGGCTCAGAAGAAGGGTGTGCACATCGTTGAGGACGATACTCCACAGGCATTAGAAGACCTATATAACCTTCACAGAATCACTGCCGAAAGGGATGGCTTTGTTCTCAGACCTAAGAGTTACTACATGGCTGCCTGGACGAAGATGAAGGAAGCCGGCAGAGCACATTTCTTCTTCGCTGAACACGAGGGTGAAAGACTGGCAGGGATGGTAGTTTACACCTTCGGGCACAAGTACTGGTATATGATAGGTGCTTCAAGTAACGAGAAGCGGAACCTGATGCCCACATACCTGTTGCAGTGGGAAGTTATGCGTTGGGCTAAGTCCCAGGGGCTTACCTACTACGATATGGTCGCTATACCTAACCCAGATAATCTAAATGAAAGTGATCCGATGTGGGGGCTCTACCGCTTCAAGAGTGGTTTTGGCGGAGAGATATTTGAATTCCTAGGCATATATGATCTCCATGTCAACAAGCTCCGTGCTTGGGCTTGGTATAACTTTGAGCCCCTCTATTACAGGCTGTATATGCGCCTCAAGAACGATAACTTCTACTAATACCGGAGCTGTTCGTAGACTTGGCTGCTCGTCTTGCTAGGTTTGCTTTCATAATGGCTGTGGCTTTCGTACTTAGTCGTGTGCTCGGGCTGGTACGAGATCAGGTTATCCTAGCCTTGATTGGCCCTGGAAGGGACTATGATGCCTATCTGCTAGCCCTTCAGGTACCAGATCTTCTCTTCATACTGATGTCGGGTGGCGCATTTAGTGCAGCCTTTATCCCTGTTTTTACCCGATTGGTTCAGAGTCATGGGGATGATGAGGCCTGGGATATGGCTAGTGGGGTAATGTGGACTACTGTATCTATAGCCGTAGTCCTTATACTTTTAGTGTGGGTGTTCGCACCTCAGATAGTTGCCTATGGAATTGCCAGAAGATCGCACGACCCTTATGTAGTTCAGAAGACTACAGAGCTATTGCGTCTGGTAGTATTCCAACCGCTCTTTCTACTGCTAGCTAGCGTAGCCACTGCAGTGCTCCAGTCGTTTGATCGGTTCCTTGTACCCGCAATTGGTCCTATTATCTACAACATCAGCATAATTGTTTCTACGTTGCTTTTCTCAAGATGGCTGGGAATTGACGCAGTTGCCATTGGTGTGGTGGTGGGAGCTGTTTTGTTCTTTCTTATTCAACTCCCTTTTCTCCTGCAAATGGGATTATCTACAAGATGGCAGCCACCGTTCGCAAACCAACATGTTAGACGTACATTTATCTTGCTTGCCCCTCGAATAGTTGGCCAAGCTGCAGTGCAAGTCAATACCATGGTGGCATTATACCTAGCTGCGGGTTTGGGTACCGGTAGAGTAACAGCATTTAGAGTGGCTTCGCTTCTGTTTGCTCTGCCAGTCAGCTTATTTGGTACTAGTGTGGCTACGGCAGCGTTTCCAGCCTTGTCAAGAGAAGCAGGTGCTATGGATATAGCCGCATACAAGAGCGTTCTCAAGCGTGCTGTCAAGGGTGTTATATTCTTTATATTGCCCGCTAGTGTGGGTATGATGCTTCTAAGAGAGCCTATTATTGCACTTTTATTCGAGCGTGGTAAGTTCACCAGAGAGGATACTTTACTAACTGCACAACCATTCTTCTTCTTCGCTGTCGGGATGTGGGCATATGCTCTTGTAGACATGCTTCCTCGGGCATTTTATGCTTTGCAAGATACGCTTACCCCTCTGAAGGTAGCCTTGGTAACGGTGTTGCTGGACATATTTGTCTCGTTCATACTTGTTGGTCCGCTTGGGCTACGTGGACTGGCATTTGCCTTTTCACTTGCGACGATAGTTCAGGTCCTGGCCCTCTCCTACCTGCTTAGATCACGTGTGGGTGAATGGATCGATTCAGAGATGATAAACTTTTTGCTCAAGTGCTGTGTCGCTACTGTTCTTATGGGTGGACTACT
>JBHORE010000174.1:0-36788 GCA_042408415.1 Thermobaculum sp. | reverse complement strand
GATGCAGTCGAGGCAAAGCTGAGTGGTTGATGGCTTGCAACCCAACCCCATGCCCCAGCCCGTGTCGAAAAGCCTCCGCAAGTCCGGCATCTCTCAGAACTCGCCTAGCGACCGCATCTACCGACCTGCCCTCTCGTCCCGAGCCGATAGCTTGCAGCGCCTCCCACTGCGCGCGCAGGCATGCACCGAGCACCACCTCGCACCGACGCGAGATGTCCCCCACGAAGAACGTACGCGTGAGCTCCGCCCAGCAACCCCCAACACATACCTCCATCTGCACCAGCACCGGATCGCCGCGCTGGAGCATGCGGGCGGAGGTGGTGTTGTAGGCCCTGTACGCCAGGGCCGAGCGCTCACCTGACATCACGTGCACGTGAGCCGATACATGCTTCTCGGGATGATCCCTGCGCCCTGCGGTGATCATCGCCGCCACGGCCGCTGCCTCCACATCCGCCTCCGTGACCCCTGGCAGTATTGCCGACCGAGCTGCACGGAAACCAACTACAGCGAGGGCCGTGGCCTGGCGCATCAGCTTAAGCTCGTGCTGCGTCCTGAAAGCTGATAAGGTGTCCAGCATAGGGGTTACATCTACCAGGTCTGCCTCCGGGCGCAGCTGGCTCAACAGATCCACGGTCGCCCGCCCCGGAACCCCGACTTGAGTGTAAGGAGATGTTATCGGGTGATGCCCACCTTCGTAACCCAAAACACACCGTGGGCCCAGAGCAGCAGAGATAAGGAGCAGCTGCAGACACTCCCTGACCGCCTGCAGGGTATCTTGTATACGGGAACCAGACTCCTCGCTGAAGGTGCGCACATCATCGGCAGCGCCCTCGGGCACCAGGTCGCGCTCGTCCTCAGGCACAGCCAGCAGCACCTGCAGCCTGCCACCTGTATCCAGCCTTACTAGACAGAGGGAGTTTCCCAGCACCGGTAGATAACCGGTGAGCATGAAGACGTGCTCCGGTATCCTGCACAGCAGGGCATCATACCCAAGGCGACTCATCATCTCTGCCGCCTGAGTAGCTCGCTCACTATCCATATCCAGCTCCTTACTCGGGCCAGATGAAACGACCCTCGTCATCAAACCTATAAGGTCGGGGCTCACTGACGATCTCGACGTTCGCCAGCTGATACGCCTCGGGCAGCAAGGCCTCCGATATCAGCAGCTCGTAGAGCCTGCTAGTATCGCGTACGTGGCACACCCTGGGCGCCTTGTAAGGCATTACCGAAGCCAATGCCAGCTCTATGGCCTCCCTGTCGTTCTCGGCCACTATGGGGGTGTAGCCTTCGAGGGTGCTGCCGTCCTTGTTGGCACCAGTTAGGAGGTTCATCCAGGTGTTGTGGGCGTCCATCTTCTCCACCAGGCGTCGAGGCACGAAGTCGTTCAACCCCAGGCCTATAGCGTTGCCTAGGCTGGCGTCCGTAAGATCGAGGCTTACTATCCGTCGGAAGTTGGGAACCCTAGGGCCGCCCTCTATACGCCAGAAGCCGATGACGTTGGGATCCAGGCCCGAGCCAGCAACATCCTTCCCCATCTGACTGCATACCAGCAAGTCCAGATCATCAAAAGGGATGCGGCCCACCAGCGTGCGCGCCAGTCTTAGCTGCCTCTGGTCACAGGCTTTGAACTCCTCAGGCCGCACCACCTCCACATGAGCCGGCTCACGGTAGGCGTTCTCGACGATTGACACTCCTGCGATAACGTTGGATCTAGGTAGTGTAACCTCCTGTACGGCCAGCACGCTCTCGCCGAGTCCGTGGTGGTGGGCCGAGAACGCCCCCGCTTGCTTTCCAAGGCCCACCCCCACCATCTTCAGTAGCCCGCTGGCCACACCGTCGCTCCGCTCGCCGGCCTTGAGGTTGGGATGCACAGTCGTCCTGCCCAGCACCACTACGGCGTCGGCCTCGTGGGCGCTGACCGCGTAGTGAGCCTCGTAGCCGTTGGGGGCCTCCCCAAGCACTACCGTCTCCATCCTTGGGTCTATGGGAGCTCCTGCGCTCTCCTCGGTTATCCCCAGGCGCCTGAGAATCTCCACTTGACCCTCGGGCGTAGCCCCGCCGTGACTACCCATAGCCGGTATCAGGAAAGGTTCGGCGCCCAGGGACCTCAACTCCTGTACTACGGCACGCAATGCTTCCAAGGTGCCACCCGCACCCCTCGAGCCCACCGTTACGCCAACCCGCATGCCTGCATGCACCCGATCTTGCAGGTGCAGCGCCCCTAGGCGGGCACGTACCTCAGACCCTATGTCCTCCAGTCGGCTAGAGGGGAACAGCTGCCTCACCTTGACCAACCTGGGTAAATCTCTGGCCCTTGGAAGCTCCATCTCCTTGCCCCTATATAACCTCGCGGATCTTGTCCTTGATGATCGTCTTGATGATCTCCATGCGATCCTTCTCTCCCCGCAGCATAGACTGCGCGAAGTGCACCGCCTGCTCCAGCGTGATGTTGCCGGGCATCGGAGGCTCACTGGCATCAACCACCGCCTGCACCAGACAAGGTCCCTGCTCCGACATAGCCCGACGCAGCACCTCGTCCGCCTGCGATGGGTCCTCTAGAGTGTAGCCTGGCACGCCCACCGCACGGGCGTAGAGCTCGAAGTCTATCGGGTGGAGGTCGTTGCCGTACTCAGGGTTACCCTCGAGTACTATCTGCTCCCACTTGATCTGCCCCAGGCTGTTGTTCTTGATGATTATCACCTTGACGGGCAGCGAGTACTTGGCCACTGTAGCCAGATCGCCCATCAGCATCGTAAAGCCTCCATCCCCAACGATCGCCACCACCTGCCTGTTGGGATAGGCCACGGCAGCCCCTATGGCGTAGGGCAGCCCGTTGGCCATCGTGGCCAGCATGCCAGAGGCCGAGAACATCATGTCGCCCCGAGCTTCTATATGACGGGCTACCCAGGTGGTCACAGTGCCCGTGTCGGAGATCACGATCGCATCCTCCGATAGATACTTGTTGAGGTGGTGCGTAACGACCTCAGGCTTCATAGGCACGTCCGTGCGCGTGCCCCTCTCCTCCATGAGGCGCCGCCAGTCCTCCATACCCTTCTGAGCTTTTTGGAGGAAGCTCTTATCCTCCTTGGGTTGCAACAAAGGCAGCAGCCTTTGAAGAACATCGGAGGAATCGCCAACCAAGCCCACCTCTACCGGGTACCTAAGGCCTATTCGGGTGGGGTCTATATCGATCTGCACCGCCCTGGCTTGACCAGGTTTGGGATAGAACTCGATGTAAGGGAAGCTAGTGCCCACCATCAGGAGGGTGTCGCACTCCCGAACAGCGTCTACCGAGGGGGCGGTGCCCAGTAACCCGATGCCACCGGTCGTGTATGGGCTATCGTCCGGCACGGCCGTCTTACCCAGCAGAGGCTTGATTATCACAGCTCCTATCTTCTCGGCCAGATCCAAGAGCTCACGGCGAGCGCCCGCACCACCCCTGCCGGCGAACACCACCACCTTGGAGCCTGCGTTGATCACCTCCGCAGCTCGCCTCAGCTCCTCATCGGAGGGCACAGATCGAGCAGCAGCGAACAGGTCGGCACTGTGCTCTGGGATATTGGCCGACGACCTCTGCGCGTCATCCACCTCCCAATCCTGTACGTCCTTAGGGATAGTGATGTGGGCCACCGTATGCTGCCCAAGCGCGGTCTTGATCGCTTCGTCCAGGGCATTGACAACGTGTGCCGGCCCCATCACCCTCTCGTTGTACGCGGCCACATCCTGGAACAGCTTGTCCAGATCCACGTCCTGCTGATAGTGGGTACCGATCAGATCATGGAAGGTGTGGCCTGTGATCGCCAACACCGGTGCCCCATCCATCTTGGCATCGTAGAGGCCATTGAGTAAGTGAATACCTCCCGGACCAGAGGTCGCTAGGCACACCCCCAGTCTGCCGGTAAACTTGGCGTACCCACAAGCCGCGAACGCTGCGCTCTCCTCGTGCCGTACCTGCACGAATTTGATACGATCCTGGCGCTTGCGCAGCGCCTCCATGATGCCGTTGATTCCATCGCCAGGCAGGCCGAACACCGTGTCGACTCCCCAGCTGATCAGCCTGTCCACGAGTACGTCTGCGGTTGTATCTGCCATGAGATTGACCTCCGTTCTGCTGTTACTCTAACCTCATCTCCAAGTAACAGCAGCCATCGCGCCACCGAGAATCAGCATAACAGCGGAAGGTGAAGGCCAAAGTGAAATTTGGTGACAGTTTGTAAATTGCCAGGTGTATAATCAGGACTGTGCAGATGAGGGAAAACTCGCGCAACAACAGCTTTCTCCGGGATGCCCTACGCACCATGCGCTGGCTCACCATAGCTGCCCTGCTCATCCTGACCACGCTTGCTCCAGCTGAAGGCAGGCTAGGTCTGGAGAGCTGGCAACTGGTGCTGGTGTTTGCGGGTTACAACCTGGCAGTGGATCTTCTGGGCATGCCACGCTACCCTTGGCTGGCGGTATGCGACCTAGCGGCGAGCACAATCATCTATTTCCTAGGTGCACAGCCCGACGCACTACTGTTTGACCTGTTCTTTCTGGCGGTGATCTGCGCCTCCACCGCGATGTCTCTCAGAGGTAGCTTGTTCTACACCGTAGTCGTGGCGATCACCGTGGCAGCTATCCATCCCACGCTGCCACGGTGGCTACCCAACGAGATGGGCATCAAGGAACTAGCGGCTCGCATCCTGATCATGGCGCTGGTAGGGGCTGGCACATCCGCCCTCACTCGACGACTGCTCCTGGAGGAGGAAGAGCTGCATGCAGCCCGCCGAAAGGCCGAGCTAGAGCAGCTGCGCTCCCAGTTCCTCTCTTCGCTCTCCCACGACCTGCGCACTCCGATCACCTCCACCCGTGCGGCTGTGGGGATGCTGAGCACGAGCGCACACGACAGGCTGCAGGAGGATGAACGGGCATTATTAGCTAGTGCACGTAGGAGCATCGAGCGGCTGGAGCTGCTAGTGGACGACCTGCTCACGTTGAGCCAGCTGGAGGCGGGCGTGCTGCAGCTGGAGCCAAAGCAGCTCGACCTGGTATCCCTTGCCGAGGAAGTAACACAGGCCGTGGAGCCGCTGTTCGACCAGAAGGGACAGCGATTGGAGCTGAACGTGCCAGGATCTCTCGTGATGGTCGGCGATCCCAAGAGGCTAGCACAGGTACTGCTCAACCTCCTGCACAACGCTCACGCGCACACCCCCGCAGGCACCATCGTCAGGTTGAGTATCCGGTCCAACGGTGATGTGGAGGTTTGCGTAAGTGATAATGGTCCAGGCATCCCCACGGAAGAGCTGCCTAAGGTGTTCGACCGCTTCTACAGAGGGGGGAGTGCGGGCGCCGCTGGCCTGGGTCTTGCTACCTGTAAAGCTCTAGTGGAGCTGCACGGCGGCAAGATATGGGCTGGATACTCTCCATCAGGAGGCACACAGGTGTGCTTTCACTTGCCTAGTGCACCTCGAAAGGAGCATACACAGCATGTTGCCCAGGATACTCATAGCGGAGGATGACCCTGAGATCGCCGAGGTGATAGCGTTCGGCGCGAGGATGAACTGGCCTGGCTGCGAAGTTGAGGTGGCCACCAGCGGGGGCGAGGCGCTGGAGGTGTTTGGGGAGCGCGAGCCAGACCTGGTTGTATTGGATGTAACGATGCCTCCACCTAATGGCTTCGAGGTATGCAGGCGGATTCGCGAGAGGTCGGCCGTCCCTATCCTCATCCTCACCGTCCTAGATGACACCTTGAACAAGGTGAGGGCGCTGGACCTAGGAGCCGATGACTACCTCACCAAGCCCTTCGATCACCTCGAGCTGTTGGCCAGGCTGCGGGCACTCCTGCGCAGGGCCAACGGTGGCTTGTCCCCCAGCAGACACGGTAATTCTGAGCTCGTGATCGACACTCGGACTCGTCAAGTATACCTGCAAGGCGAACCCATCTACCTGACCTCAACGGAGTACAGGCTGCTAGAGGTTCTCGTAACCAACGCTGGACAGGTACTGCCTCATAACTTGCTGCTCGAGAGGGTGTGGGGACCCTCCTACGTGGGCGACACCCAGCTGCTAAAGGCTTTCATCCGCAGGCTAAGGCGCAAGCTGGGCGACGACCCAGAACACCCAAGGTACATCCAGACAGAGTGGGGCATAGGATATAGATTCTGCAGCAGCTAGCGTTTACGAATTGTCACCAACTTTCACCGGCAGCGTCACCTTGCAACGCTACACTAGAAGCAAAGCAGCATCCTTCAGGAGGAAACCAAGATGCAGGTGGACCTACATGGCAAGGTGGCGGTGGTCACCGGCGCCTCCTCAGGTATAGGCAAGTCGATAGCACTAGAGTTTGGCCGCTCCGGCGCCAGCGTGGTCGTAAACTACCACGGCCACCAGGAAGACGCCGAGGATGTGGTGAAGCAGATAGCCGATGCGGGCTCCAAGGCCATAGCTGTTCAAGGAGACGTTTCCCAACAGGAGGATGTCTGCAACCTCGTGGCCCAGGCGGTGGAGCACTTCGGCAAGCTGGACATCATGGTGAACAACGCCGGTATAGAGCAGAAGATGCCCTTCCTGGACACCCCACTGGAGGTTTGGCAGAAGATAATAGCTGTCAACCTGACCGGTACTTGGCTGGGCTGCCAGGAAAGCGCTCGCCAGATGGTCAGGCAAGGCGGCGGCGGCCGGATCATCAACATCTCCTCGGTGCACGAGGAACTGCCTATGCCTACCAACGCGCCCTACTGTGCTGCCAAGGGGGGCATGCGTATGCTCATGCGCACCATCGCCGTGGAACTTGCACCCCATGGCATCACCGTCAACAACATAGCACCCGGGGCCATCGACACCCCCATGGACGCCAACCTTAAGCATGATCCCAAGCTGATGTCGCAGCTGCTTTCCGAGATCCCCCTGAGGCGGATGGGGAAACCCGAGGAGGTAGCCAAGCTGGCAGCGTTCCTGGCATCCGACGACGCAGCCTACATCACGGGCAGCACCTACTTCATAGACGGCGGCATGATCCGTCAGTCGGGTAGCCTCTAGGAGGTCGGATATGCCTACCGCCAGGGAGGTGGGGCAATCGGGTCGCGTGGCCTTCTACCAGGTACCGGACGACGAGCTAGCAGTGGGCAGCACTCTGGGCGGCCCCAAAGTAGCCACGATCATCAAGGCCACGGGTGCTATCGAGAAGGTGTACAGCATAGATACAGGACAGACGTTGTTGGGAGCCTTGGTGCTGCGACACTACGACGAGAGCACCACGATGCACCTTGCACAACAGCATAGCGGCACGTTCCTCATCCATCCAGAACACCAAGAGCACATCTTCACCCTGGAGAGCCGGTTGGAGGTGCACGAAGACATCTTCGTGCTCAACACCGGCCCCCATGCTGACGGAAGCGTCGACCCTCCGGCGGTCTACTACGTGGTCACGCTGCACAACGCTGGATACGAGCCATTACGGGTCTCCACATACGCCTTCGTCGACCTGCGAGGAGATACCGAGCACGACATACACGTGGAGTACGATAGCAAGCTCCACGCGATAGTCGCCTGGAATGAGGGTTCTCCCCAAGACGCAAGGGTGGTGGGCTGCTCGATCGAACCTCGGAGCTTCGAGGCCACACTCGACTTCGCAAAATCTGTGTCCAAGGGCTGGCCTGGCCAGCTCTCCAACGAGACGAAGGTGGTGGGAGATCCGTTGGGGGTGCTGCACCTGTCCCACTCTCTGTCGCCCGAGGAGAAGACCAGCTTCTACTTCGTGATAACCTTCTCGCATCAAGGCAGGGATGACGCCAAGAAGGTGTTCGAATCTTGCCCGGATGCGCAGAAGGCATTGGATAGCACTCGCAGGTACTACGCCGAGGTCATGAGCAGATCCACCGTACTCACTCCTGACCCAGTGGTCAACTCCGGAGTGCTGTGGGCCAAGGCGGACATGTTGAGGGTCGAGACCAAGGCTCCCACAGGCTGGTGCTTCACCAACGACCCCACCAGATCCAACAACAGCGTGGGGCGGGACACCGCCTGGTTCGGGTTTGGCGCGGACTACCTCACTCCGGAGTTCGCCCGGGAGGCGCTGCTGGCCTATGTACGTCTCCAGCAGCCCAGCGGCAAGATCATAGAGTACTATGACATACGTAACGGGCGCACCGAGGACTACGGCCTCAACATCAACGATAACACCCCCCTGCTGATACTTGCACTCTGGCACCACTACAACGCCACCGGTGACAGGGGGTTCTTGGAGGAGGTCTACCCCGCTGCAGTCAAGGCCGCACGCTACATCTTATCTCAGAGGAACGAGCAAGGCTTGGTGTGGTGCAACGCCACTGGCACCGGCAACTGGGGGATAGTGGGATGGCGCAACGTGATCCCATCTTATAGGCTCTCAGGAGCTACCACGGAGGTCAACTCGGAGTGCTACAAGGCGCTGGAGACAGTATCCCATATGGCAAGAGAGCTCAACAGACACGACGAGAGCAAGGAATTCGCCCAGCACGCAGCCGAGCTAAGAGAGGCCATCAACAAGCACCTCTACAACCCTGAGAACGGCCTCTACTACCTGAACATAGATTTGGACGGCAGTCCTCGCAGCGACATCACCTCCGATCTGGTGTTCCCGGTCATGTTCGGGGTGGCAGATGATGACATAGCGGCCAACATCATAGCGCGCCTGAGCGGACCCGAATTCTGGACGGAGTCTGGCATCAGGACCGTGCCCAGGGACTCGGTGGACTACACCCCCAACGGTGGTTGGGGCCTGCTGGGAGGAGTATGGGTAGGGGTGTCCTTCTGGTACGCCTTCGCCGCCGCAAGGTACACGCCAGGCTTCATGGCGCACGCCCTGAGCACCAGCTTCCAGAGCTACTCTAGCGATCCCCGCCACAGGAACACGGTCCCGGGCCAGTTCTCCGAGTGGCTGCACGGCGAGACGCTGGTCAACCAGGGGATGATGCTCTCTCCTTGGTTCCCGCCCCGCTATCTATGGGCGGCCATAGAGGGCGTGGCAGGGCTGGACACCTCCGGGTCAGTGAGGGTGGACCCCAAGATGCCGCCCAATTGGAAGTGGCTGGCTGCTCAGAAAGTCCCTTATCGGGGCAAGTACCTAACTTGGGTGGCCGTCAGAGCACCCGATATCCTGATGTACACCAACTTCCAGTTTCAGGAGTCCACGCCCTACGTGATGTACGAGCACGACATTACCTCCCAGGTGCGGGCTAGCAGCGATGCGGTGTGTCCCGTGGGCCTCAGACAGGGCGACAATTTACTGCTCTTCGCCGGCAACACCGCCAACGAGACCATCAACTTGGGAGTACACTTGGAGCTAGAGCTATCTGGAGAATACAGGATACGAGCTTTCAACAGCTTGTTTGGACAGTGGAGGGACCTCGGACGCATTCCCAGCCAGAAGCTACAGCAGGGCTTGCCCCTGCAGATAGAGCGTAAGGGGTTCGTGGTGATGGACTTGAGGCAGGAGGTTTAGATATGTCCAACAATGGTCCCGACGTGGTGGTGCTCGGGGGCGGTTTCGCCGGTGTGTCGGCTGCGCGCGAGCTAACTAGGCAGCTGCCCGAAGCCAAGATAACGCTCGTCAACAGGACTAACTTCGCGGTGTTCACGCCGCTGCTGACCGAGACGGCCGTGGGCGAGATAGACATGAGGCACGCAGCGGTAAACCTACGGAAGATCTCACGTTCTGTGAGGTTCCAGCAAGGGGAAGTAGAGGAAGTCGATCTTGGCAATAAGAAGGTAAAGATAAGGGTCGGAGCCAAAGGCCTGGGGTTGCCAGAGGAGCAGCTAGAGCTACCGTACGACCACCTGGTGATCGCGCTGGGGTCGGTCACAAACTTCCACCACGTGCCCGGCGCCCAGGAGCACTCCCTGGGAATGAAGACCTTGGAGGACGCTGCCAACTTATATAACCACATCCTGGGCGCCTTCGAACTAGCTAACTCCTTATCGGACACCGCTGCACAGCAGCGCCTGCTGACCTTTGTTGTGGTTGGGGGAGGTCTATCTGGGGTAGAGACCACGGCCGCTGTCAACGCCTTCGTCCGCCGCCTCGTGCTACGTTATCCCAAACTCCATCCTAGTTATGTGCGAGTAGTTCTGGTTCACCATGGTCGAAGGTTGCTTGAGGAACTGGGTGAGAGGTTAGCGACCTACGCCCAGCAAGAACTGGAAGCATCGGGCGCAGAGGTGCTGCTGGGCACCGAGGTATCCGAGCTGGCAACAGATCACGTCCAACTCAAGGGAGGCATGAAAGTCCATGCCAAGACCGTGGTGTGGACCGCCGGGGTGTCGCCCAACCCCATAGTAGGCAGATTAGACGTGCCCAAGGGTGATCATGGTGGTATCAGGGTCGATCCCTACCTCAGCGTGCCGGGCCATGCCGACCTCTGGGCGGTAGGGGACTGCGCGGAGGTACCCAAGGTGGGTGGAGGCACCTATGCACCCACTGCCCAGAACGCCACGCGGGAAGGTAGAACCGTGGCGACCAACATAGCCCTCGTCTCGCAGGGGCACGCGCCAAGGCCCTTCAGGTACAACCCCATAGGGGAGCTGGCCCTCGTGGGCCGCAGGGCCGCCATAGCGGACCTCAAGGGCATCAAACTATCAGGGCTCCCCGCTTGGCTGCTCTGGCGCGGAACCTACCTAGCGAAGATCCCAAGCGGATCCCAGAAGCTGCGAGTGGCCGCCGATTGGCTGCTCGAGGTACTTGTGGGACGAGACATCAACGAGGCGCCATCTATCCGCAGCGCCGTCCCATAGAGACGTTCCAATGTGGCAAGAGTGTCGACTAGCCCCAGCGATGCGTAGCGGGGATGATAACTGCCCACAAGATAGATAGCCTGGTAACAACCTAAAAGCGCTGTGCCGCTAGTCAGGCTCCCTAGATCCTTCGCCCGGCGGGATCGCTCACTCAGTGCCCTCATCCGTAGCTATTCCAAATGCCTCGCAGGGAGATCCCTGCTAAGCCCAAGATTTGGCACCGGTCGAGGAACAGATCCTGGTTATCACATGCTTGTAGCATGGGATAACCTAGAGCGCCAGGAGCTCACAGCAGGCGGACCGCCTCAAGCAGCTCATCCCAACTGTTGGCCCCCGTGCAGGAGGTGTTCTATACTGGAGTCGAGACACACTAGACTGGGGACTCTATGAAGATACTGCTGGCTGGTGCCACTGGCGCGATAGGTAGGCTGCTGTTACCTTTACTAGTTGCGGCCGGGCACGAGGTAGTGGGCACCACCCGTAGCCCTGCTCGCCTAAAGCTGATCGCTGCTGCCGGTGGCGACCCCGCCCTAGTGAACTGCCTTGACCGCGCCAAGGTATTTGAGCTGCTCAGGGGCAAGCGACCAGAAGTGGTAATCCACCAGCTGACCGACCTCAGCACCTATGACCTTGAGGCCAACTCCAGGCTGCGGATTGAGGGCACGCGCAACCTTGTGGACGCATCGCTTGAAGTCGGGGTAGAGCGCATGATAGCACAGAGCATAGCCTTCGCCTATGCTCCGGGAAGCGGACCCGCCAAAGAGAGCGATCCCCTGCACCTGGAGGCAACTGGAACCCGCGGTCTCACGGTAGCAGGGGTACAAGCCCTTGAGCAAGCTGTGGCCGAGATACCCACGGGCGTAGTGCTGCGCTACGGCGTACTCTACGGACCCGGCACTTGGTACTCACGGGACGGGCTCATTGCCGAGAGGTTGCGTAGAGGTGAATTGGTGGCCTCAGATGCTATCACATCCTTCGTACACGTTGTAGACGCCGCTCAAGCAGCGGTGGACGCCCTGGGGTGGCCAGCAGGACCTGTGAACATAGTGGACGACGAGCCAGCAGCCGAGCGGATCTGGCTGCAGCTGTTCGCCACAATGGTCGATGCCCCGATACCCATCTATAGGCCCGGCAGGGAAGGTTGGCAGCGAGGGGCAACCAACCAGAAGGCCAGGGAGCTGGGCTGGCAGCCCAGATATCCTACTTGGAGAAGAGGGTTCTTGGAGTCCTTATCCCCCAAGTAGTTGCATCCCATAAGGGGTAAGATCTCGAGCTAGCCAGCCGACCACCAGTATGTTAGAGTCAAGTGATAAGATGCAGGTTGGCGATAGGAGCTAGTACATGTGTGGGAGATTTGGTCTAGAAGCGGATACCGAGCAGATCGCCAGTAGGTTTCGGGTCACTCAGATGGAGATTCCCTGGCGGCCCAGGTACAACATCGCTCCCAGTCAGGAAGTACCGGTGGTCACTATGCAAGAGGGGCTAACGCTAATGCGTTGGGGCTATTCCCCGGGGTGGATGCAGGAGAAAAGCCCCTCCAGGCAGATCATCAACGCCAAGGCAGAGACCCTATTCGCAAGCAAGACCTTCCATGAAGCTGCCTTGCACGATCGGGTGATCGTGCCCTGCAGCTACTACTTCGAGTGGGACGAGAGCAAGCACCCCTACTTGTTTCGCCTACGGGACGAGAGTATCTTTGGTTTGGCGGGCGTACGCCTCGAGCAGGATGGCGAGAGCAGGTTCGTCATAGTGACGACCGAGCCCAACAAGGTCGCTGCGAAGGTGCACGATCGCATGCCGGCCATCCTGCGACCAGAGGACGAAGAGCTGTGGATCTCCCCCGACGAGGTCGATCCCTCCCGCCTTGAGAAGGTACTTCAACCTATACCAGACAGCTGGCTAGAGTATTACCCCGTATCCAGGCGCGTCAACAGCCCTCACAACGATGCTCCAGACATCACTTACCCCGCACGCTAGGAGGGAAGTAGCCCATGAGATGCATGCGAGCTTGGATCAATTGCCTTATCGCTATGGTCCTCCTAGCATGCGGGATGGGCTCCAGCATCCGATCCAAGCCAGGGGCGTTCCTACCTGGGCATCAAGCGAGGGTATACGGTGCGCAGATGGTGATCATGCATCCTCACCACAGTCCACTATCGCTCCCGCTCCACAGCAGCCCCAACAGCACGCGCTCAGCTGCTCTTCCTAAATCGCCAGCGCTCCTCAGATGTCCTCAATCCCATCTCAAGGTCATTTTCAATCAGCAAGCCAGAGCGCAGCTCTCACCTCCATGGAAGGCTCCTGTACCCATCCTGATGTACCACTACATCCGCCCCATGCCAGGCCCGAATGACCCAGTGGGACAAGACCTCACTGTCACCCCTAGGCGGTTTGCCCAACAACTGGCCTACCTAGTATCCCATGGGTATCACACGATTACCTTAGAAGATCTCTCATTAGCACGCGCCCACAAGTACGCACTGCCCCGCCACCCGGTGGTATTGACCTTCGACGACGGCTACGAGGACTTCTACACTACCGCCTGGCCCTTGCTTCGTCGCTACCACTTTCGGGGCACAGTATTTGTTATTACCGGTTTCGTCGGTCGACACAACTATCTCACCTGGAGAGAGATCAAGCAGCTGGACAGCACGGGCATGGTGGAGATAGGTTCCCATACCGTGGACCATTTGGACCTTACGACGCTAAGCCTGCCGGCCGCGCGGTACCAGCTGGTGCAGAGCAGGCGAGAGCTAGCAAACAAGCTAAGACACCCCGTGGACAGCTTCAGCTACCCAGGAGGCAAGTTCAACTCACAGGTCGTCGAGCTGGTGAGGGAGGCCGGTTACAGGTCGGCCGTGACCACCCTCTATGGATGGGCAACGTCGCAAGTGGACCCATTAGCGTTGCCTAGAGTGCGCATCCACGGCAGCACCACCCTGGCCGAATTCGCCCACCTCCTTCCAAGATAGCTGGAGAAGCCCCCTATCGGACTCTACTTCTCGGATCAATGGTCCAGCACAAGAGCTAGATCTAGCAAATGTTGTCCTACTACACCCCAGGGGAAAAGGATAGAGATATACCCTACATCCCGCTACAACCAACGCATTCAACTCTGCCCCTGCTCACCGACTAATTTCGAGGAGCAGGGGCTCAGGACCTGCCTGGTACGTCGAGGGCAGAGGTGCCTTATACCTAACGTATTACCGATGTGGTCATTGACCTGTGAGGCACGCTCCAGCACCCAGCCATCTCCGGAGTCTAACAAGCCATACCTAATTATTTTATGTCAAATATCTGCCCCTGTCCCGAGCATGGACTTCATCCCAAGGAGGGAATCGGCAATACAATCCAGATGGTCAAGGCTGGTGGTACTGGGGATTCTCCCAGTACCACGTTTCGGGATCATATACCGCCGGTGTGGGATGATGCCAGGGATTGGTGAAGCCATGCAACGTGAGATCCTCCCTCTTGGGGACGTTCATCAGCCCCCGCTTGACGAGCACGATCCTGGGATAGTTGGCCACGCAGCCCATGAAGAACGGGCCCTCCTCTATGTGAATCTTGATAGCATCCCAGGCCATCCTGCCACGCCTAACGGGATCCACTTCCACCCTAGCGCGGTCGTAGATCTGCCACATACGGCCGATAGGCTCGAAGAATTCCTCGTCCTCTGGTCCTATTCTCGGGGGAGTCCTGCGCCAGGGATCCGTGGAGGTCTGTCGCTTCTCCTCAGGGGTGCCTCTGACCATCCACCAGCTGCCATGCAGCGGCGCCCACTTTGTGGACTCTATCGGGAAGAGCCACTGTGGACTCACCCAAATACTCATGGAGTCCCCTACCTCCCAGTCGGCGCGGGAGAACTGCTGGCCTGCCGCCCAGCGATCAGCTATAGAGTTGGGCGGCACAGGGTTGGGACGGGCGTTAATCCCTATAGCCTTCCAATCCTTCGATAGCAGATCGTTCTTCTGTACATGCTCGGGCCCGCCGGGCGCACCGTAGTCCAGAGTGATCAAGAGCTTACCCCCGTTAGGCAACTCCCGCCAGCCGTCGCCATCCTTGTCCACTACGCCAATCTCGTCCAGCAGCCTCTTGGCCAGCTCCGGATCGTACTTGATCGCGCTGTCGCGCCATTGCTGGTAGACCTGGCGAGCCCCGCTGCCCGCTCGTAACTCCAGGGTCTTTGGGCTGTACGTGCCCGTCGTGAGCTCACCCGTCTGGTAGTAGACGAGCTTCTGTACCGCCTGGCGATTGAAGGCGTGCGACAGCGCCTTGCGGAACTTGGTGTTGCGTATCAGGTCTCGATAATCCTTGCTTCTGTAGTCGAAGTTGAAGAAGAAGATCGATCCCGTGCCCGAACCCGAGTCCCAGAATCTGACCTCCATGCCACTCTTGTCCTCTGCCTGCTTGAGGCCAGATACGTCGGCCAGGGTCAGGTCCGTGAAGATGCTGAGCACGTAGTCGGCCTTACCTTGCATATAACGCAGCCTGAGCACCTGAGGGTCCTGGACGTATGTCAGACGTACCGAGTCGATGTACGGCAGTTGGTTGCCCCAACGGTCAACGCACCAATAGTAAGGATTACGTACCCACAGAGTATGATCTAGAGGTTTGTACTCGGCCAGTACCCATCCAGTGAGCGCTGGACACTCGGGATTGCGTGTGAAATCCTTCTTTTCGTCGAACTCCATCACCCAGTTCTTGCTCACCTTGGGGTTGTATCTGGGGTGGAACTGCTTGAGGTAGTGCTTGGGTTGAAGCCAATCACCTCCCTGACCGCGCTTGACGTACTTGCAGAGCAGCTCCGGGAATATGGGCTGGGGAGCATCGAACTCCACTATCAAGGTGTAGTCATCCACCTTCTTGAACTTGGCCAGGGTGCCCTTCCCTGATCTGCACTCGTCCGGTGGCAGCGCTGGGTGCTGCTCGTTGAGCACCATGTCCTCCCACCAGAACAACACGTCGTCGACGGTAAAAGGCTTGCCGTCCGACCACCTTATCCCCTCGCGGAAGTGCAGGGTCCAGCGACTAGCGTCATCGTTGGATTCCCAGGACTCCACCAGCCCGGGCCCGACCTTGGTACCATCCTCTAGCCAGCGCAGTGGGGAGTGGCCGTACATACACTCCTGCATGAATGTGGATATGCCATCCTGATCGGAGTAGCTCATCTCCAGGCGGCCGCCGTACTTGCCCTGCTGAATCCATTTGTGGGGCACGACGTAGGGATGCTTGGGCAGGCGCTGCTCCACAGGTAGCAGCTTGCCAGCCTTCACCATCTCGGCAAGCATCGGCGCCTCGTTGTACTTGCCAGTGTAGGATTCGGGCGTTCCCCGGCTTATTGATTGCGGCAACCCAGAAGGTTGAGGAGTGGCGATGGACACCGGCTCACCCGCTGTGGGAGCGGTTTGGGGTTCGGGAGTGGAGGGCGCGCGGGATGTGGTCGTCGGAGTCGAGGCCCTCTGCCCCCCTCCACCGCAGGCCAAAAGCAGCGAGCCTGCAGCCAGGGCGGACGCGTGCAGGAACCCCCTCCTAGATAGTTTGGTCCTCATGTCGATCTCCTTTCTCTAAGAGCACTACGGTTTGTTGCATTAATGCGTAATATCGGAGATTTTCAATGCGCGTATATAATATACCTATTCGGACCATAGGTAAAGCCCGCTCGGCTGTTGACTAGCTGCAACACCTGCAATATCATTAGGTAACTCTAGAACCGCTGAGCCTCTAGCCCTCGAGCTCTAACGGTCCACTACTGATGACAGGAGGTGGAAGATGGCAGGTACTACGCCTAACAGAGCTGGTGGCATACCCTTAATTCGGAGCATATCGGAGGACTTCACGACCCGCGCCTGGGTGCTCATCCCCATAGGCATAGGCATCAATGTCGTGGGGGGATATATCGCTCAAGTACTCAGGCTACCGATATTCCTAGACGTGATCGGGACCATCCTGGTGGGGGTACTGGCGGGTCCCTGGGTAGGGGCACTGGCTGGCTTCCTGACCAACATCGTCACGGGGCTGGTGGTCAACCCGACGCTGTTGCCCTACAGCGCCACCAACTTAGCGATAGGTCTGGTGGCGGGTATACTCGCCGTCACGGGATGGTTCAAGTCCTACTGGAAGGTCGCGGTGAGCGGCATCATCATCACGATCGTGGCGGTGGTGGTGAGCGCGCCCATCACGGTGTTCGTCTTCGGTGGGGTCACGGGCCACGGCACCGACCTGATAGTCGGCTACTTCCTGGCCACGGGAAACCAGCTGCTGTCCAGTGTGCTCAAGACCAGCTTCATCGTGGAGCCCATAGACAAGATTATCAGCTCGTACCTCGCGTTCTTCATCGCTCGTGCCATTCCTCCCAGGTACCGTCCTCCCAAGGCTAGGCAGACCCTGCCGGAGTAGGAGGCCCAGATGCTGGAGTACGTCCAGGGAGATAGCTTCCTCCATAGGCTCAACCCGGTTACCAAACTGGTGGTGGCTACTTGTCTCGTGATCGTGGCTTTCCTTCTGCCAGGCTTCATGCCCTCGCTCGTGGCAGCTTTGCTCCTGCTGGCCTGCGCCTGGCTGGCAGAGGTAGCCGATAGGGCCATCCGTCCCGCACTCTCCATCCTCGCTCCCCTGGCGATCGCCCTCCTGCTCATCCAGGGAATGTTTTATCCCGGCAGGCGCACCCCATTGGTAAACGTTGGGCCAATCACCTTTTGGCAAGAGGGGTTACTGTACGCCCTCACCTTTACCTGCAGAATCGCGGTAATCATCCTGTCGTTCTTACTGCTGATGTTAACTACACACCCCAAGGCCCTGTCGGTGGCGCTCGTGCAGCGGGGAATGTCACCTAAGCTGGCGTACGTCTTCCTGGCCTCGCTCCAGTTCATCCCCGAGATGCAGCGGCGTGCCCTCATCATCTCCGAGGCGCAGCAGGCTAGGGGATTGGACACCCGCGCCAACCTATGGAGGCGGTTCCGGTCACTGACGGTCATGCTGGTACCCCTCATAGCTGGGGCTCTAATCGCCGCCGAGACGCGCTTTCTAGCGCTCGAAGCCAGGGGATTTGGGCGCAAGGGCCGGCGAACCAGCCTCTTGGAGGTGCCTGATCGAGGCCTGGACCGCTGCCTTCGCTGGGCTGCGCTAGCTTTGCTGATATTGCTAATAATATGGAAGGTGGTATCATGAGCCTGATAGAGATCAGGGACGTGACCTTTGCCTACGCTACACAGCCAGGAGCAAAGGCCTTGCACGGTGTGAGCTGCACGATCGAGCGAGGCAGCTTCGTAGGGATCGCTGGCCCAGCGGATGCCGGCAAGACGTCCCTCTGTAGGCTCATTGCGGGATACATCCCTCACCTGTTCGATGGTGAACTCTTCGGCGAGGTGTTGGTAGATGGTGTGCCCACTCGCCAGGTACCTATTGACGAACTGGCTGGGAAGGTGGGTTACGTGTTCGAGAACCCGTTCGACCAGCTCACCGGTGCCTCCCTGACCGTGCTGGAGGAGGTGGCGTTCGCGCTCGAGAACATGGGTTTGCCGCGCGAGGAGATCGAGCGCAGGGCATGGGAGAGCATGCGCCTAATGGGCATAGACCATCTGGCGGATCGTCATCCCATGCGCCTGTCCGGGGGACAGTCCCAGCGGGTGGCGATCGCGTCGGTGATAGCCATGAGGCCGGAGATCCTCCTCCTGGACGAGCCCACCTCCCAGCTGGATCCTGTGGGCGCAGAGGAGGTGTTCGAGATGGTGCTCCGGCTGCACCGACAGGGCCTCACCGTGGTCATGGTAAGCCAGGACTTGGAGAGGCTCTCGAGGTACGCTGACCGTCTCCTGGTGATGAGGCACGGACGCATAGTTCTTGACGGCGAGCCCCGGGAGGTACTGATGGAGGCGCTAGATTCGGAACTACCTTTGGTGATGCCCGTGCCCGCAGTCGTGGGCTGGCAACTGCGAAGGGCTGGAGCTGTGCCGATCTCGCAACCCTTACCTCTCACCGCTGAGGAAGCCACGGCGGAGTTGAGTGGTGTGCTGGGGAATAGGACCGCCCTCCCCTCATCCGACCCGGAGCCGAGGTCGGCTGGTGAGCCACAGGTGAGGCTGGAGGGGGTGAGCTTCTCCTACGGCGACGTCACTGCGCTGGAGGACGTGTCGCTGGAGATGGATGCGGGATGCGTCTGTATCCTGGGGCAAAACGGTGCGGGTAAGACCACGCTCATGAAGCACCTCAACGGCCTCCTCAAGCCCAGCAGCGGGCGGGTGCTCGTGCGCGGGGAGGACACGCGAGACCACCGCGTGGCCCACCTAGCGCGCCACGTGGCGCTGGCCTTCCAGAACCCCGACGACCAGCTCTTTCAGAGCAGCGTCGAGAGGGAGGTGCGCTTCGGCGCGGAGAACATGGGCTTCCCTCCCGAGGAGGCAGAGAAGCTGGTCGAGAGGGCGCTTGACCTGATGCAGCTGCGGGATGTCAGGCACCGTAAGCCCTACGACCTGGGGCTCTCGTGGCGCAAGCGCGTGGCGATCGCCTCGGTGCTCACCATGGCCTCGCCGGTGGTCGTGCTCGACGAGCCCACTGGTGGCCAGGATGCCGAGGGGATAATGCTCCTGGGATCGTTGGTAGAGCACCTGGTAGAGGAGGGCAGGCTGGTCGTGGTGGTTACCCACGACGTGGAGTTCGCTGCCCTGCACGCCGACCGCATCATAGCGATGCATGATGGTAGAGTACTGCTCGATGGAACACCCCGTGAGGTGTTCGCGCGTGGGGAGGTGCTTGCTCACACCCACGTCCACCCGCCAGCATCGATGCTGATAGGCCAGCGCCTGGGGCTAGTCCCTCTGCCCCTCACCCCGCAAGAGCTACTGGCAGCCCTCGGCATCGCCCGGCAGCGCTAGGATCGCCGCTCGGGCTCATCGGCCCTGTACCTAGGAGCCTAGGCCTTAGATCTCAAGCCTTCATGGCAGGAAGGTGAAGGAGTCAAACAGGCTAGGGGTCTTAGCATAGCCTATTCCTGGTGTCCACTCGATCCAGCCCGACCTGCCGGAGCCGTCATCGTCGTTGACCAACAGGTCGAACCCGATCTGCGCGCCGGGGCTTGGGGCCAGCGGCTTGATCTCCGATAGAGGTATAGCCGCCTCGTACACCGTCTGGTCGCCCTGCCTGACCACGCTCAGCCTCGCCGACTCCACTAGCACGTTGCCCGGCAGCCCGCCGCTGCCGTACCATCGCCACACCTGGGGGCCATCGGGGGTGAGCGTGAGCCCCCACTCCGAGTCGTCGGAGTCGTAGCTGTCGGACTTGTTATTGAGAGCATCTACAGCGAACTGCACACTATCTCCACGCCAGACGTCCCCGCCGGTGTAGGTCTGGCGGAAGAAGTTATCCGTCACCCTCACTGCGACGTAGAAGTACTCATCGTCCCACATCGTGTAGGCCACGGCGGAGAGGTCTTGGGGCGTCCAGCCCTTCTTCTCGGCGACCTGCGAGGCCTTGTCGAGGTGGATGGGCAACGCCTCATGCCAGTCGGAGAGGTCGCCGTCCACCGTCGCATGGCCCCTGGGGATCGTCAGGAAGTCCAGCGCCTGGCTGGCCTCCACGGTGCCCCCGTCGTAGGTGGCGGAGATGCCCACCTCGTACTCGTTGAAGTCGTTCTCGTGCGTAGCGGTCAGATCGAAGGTAAGGATCTGGGATTCCCCTGGTGCAAGCGGCCCGTACGGCTCCGACGAGGTGGAAGCTGCCCAGCCATCCGGCAGCCGGAGCGAGAGCGAGCCCGATTGAGTGCGCGCGCTGTCGTTGGCTACGCGCACCCTGAGCTCCGTGCCGGCTACAGGTCGCTCCCGCAGCGGCAGCACCTCTAGCTCCAGTGCCGGACGAAGCTGGAGATCCACCTCGATGGGGATAACCGCCTTCACGCCATCGTACTTTCCCCCGATAGCTATCCTGTAGCTGCCGACTGGAACGTTCGTCGGGGGCAACAGTCGCAGCTCGACCGTGCGGCGCTCCCCAGCTGCCAGGGAGACCGCGCCCGCTCCCATCACTTCCCATCCCTCTGGGGCGGCCACCGTCAGGTCGAACGTCACGCTCCTATCCAGTGTGTTGTGCACCGTGACCGGCAGTGGTTGCAACTCTCCCACCACAGCGGATAGGTTGTAGTCGGGAGTGCTTAGATAGACCCAGGTGTACACGGGGTCTTCGTATCGGTAGACCTGTTGGGCCGCGAGCGCCAAGCTGCGCCCGAGCACCGACGCGCGCCAGGCCGCCACCGGATCCTGCTGGCGCATCTCTCGCGCTTCCTCGAGGTACCTGGAGGCGTACTGCCACAGCGCCTCGGCGTGCGGCCTGCTGGCGTCCGCCCCACCTGGGAGGGCAGCTATCTTGCCCGGCCCCTGGCCAATCAGAGCTTGACCTCGAGATCTCGAGGCATAGGCCATGTCCGCCGCGGCGCCGCTAGCCCTAGCGAGCGAGTGCACGTTCACCAGCGCTGACCTCCAGGCACTGTCCCCCGCCGCGTGGGCACTATCTATCCAGGTCTCACGCGCCTTGTCGAGCTCCCCGAGCGCGGCCACTAGATCCCCGGGACTGCGATGGGTCAGGTAGTGCTCGACCCTGGAGGATGCGCGCTCCAGGTGGGCCTCCACCCTCGGCGCGAAGCTCCTACCTCCCAGGTCTTCGTGGGCAGCGGCCAACGCATCCTTGAAGGTATTAGCTGCTGCCTGGAGGAGGGTATCGGCTCCCAGGCCGTGCACATACACGGGATCTGGGCCCACAGTCAAGTAGGCACGGCCTCCGCTCACGCTTACCTCCCTCTTATTGCCGTCGATGTCGTACAATTCCAAGCGGGACGCGCTAGTCCGCAGGGACACCTGCCGGGTGGAGGTGGACCACAGCGCCAGCACGGGCTTGCCCCTGCGTGCAAACACCTCGCACCGCACGCCCTCGGGCAGGGACAAGTTGCCTACGTAGTGGCTCTCGCCTATCTGGCCCACCAGGTTAGCGTAGGCGGTGTAGGCGGGCTTGGGCGAGAGATCCAACCTGACTATCCCGAACCTGTGCTCGTGATTAGCTGGGTCGGGCCCGTCATCCTGGAAGTCGTACCAATTGACCTCCTGCACGTACCCTGTAGATAGCGCCAGCAGGTAGGTGCGCACCAGATACCGCGCCTGCTGGGCCTCGCTCACCCCGTACGGGCCGGTGTCGGTGGCCCAGCCTATCTCCGTCAGCCATATCGGCTTCTCGTAGCCGTACTCGTGCATCAGCTCCTGGTGGAATTGCAGGTCCCGCAGCAGATCCGTCTCATCGGGTCCACCCACCCTGTAGGGGTGTATCGAGAGGACGTCCATGTAGTTTAGGCCGCCGGCATCGAACAGCTCCCGTAGGTAGTTGAGGTCGGTGCCCGCTATTGCGCCTCCTATGACCACAGCATGGGGATCCAGACGCTTGATGGTAGTGTAAGCGGTCTTGAGGACCGCAGCGTACTCTCGGGCACTAGGCTCATCCCCCCAGAACTGTTGACCATTGGGCTCGTTCCACACCTCCCAGTACTTGACCTGATCTCGGTACCTGGTGACCATTTCGGCCACGTACCTCGCCCAGCCGCGCAGGCCTTCCTCGGTATGGGGAGCGCGAGGGCTGCCACTCTCGTTGAGGTCGTACAGGTGGTTGTGGTAGTCCAGGATGATCAGGGGATCCAAGCCCTGACGGACGTTCTCCGCGACGTAGGCGTCGAACTGAGGTGGGAAGTTGAACATACCCTTCGTCTTCTCCAGCTCCGACCAGTACATCTCGTCGCGGGTCCAGTTGATGCCGGCCATGCTCATTAGCCTGAGGTTCTTCTCGGGATCGCCCTTGTACTGTCCAAAGTGGGTCTGCGCCCCAAACGGGGACAGCCTGCTGTAGTCGTGGGCATCCAGGGGCTCGATCACCCCGAAGCTGGTCTCCAACTCTCGGAGCTGTTCACCCTGTTGGTCCAGCAGGGTGAACCTGCCGTAGTACACCCCTTTGAGCCTTGGAGTGAAGGCCAAGTGCACGTCCACCGTGCCTCTTGGAGGGATCGTCAGGCTCGTGTCCCTGTCAAGCACGACCGTGCCGTCCTTGTACTCGATGTGCTGCCGCAACACCACTTCCCGAGGCTCGTCAGCCAGGGAGCTTACGGCCACGGTCCCGCTTATCTCCTGTCCAGGCGGAAATATATTACCCAATCTAGGGGTCGACACGCTCAGCCTGAGATCCTCACCCGGCCTGGAGGATCTGGCAAAGGCCGCATCATCGAACCAAGCGGTACCCTCTTCCGCCGGCGCCACCCACAGGTAGAACTTGAGGTAGGCAGTTCTGGAGTTGAACCCCGATAATTCCACGTCGAACCGCTGCCAATCGTGCGTACCGCCGGTCGTCACCAGGCGATTGTCCCCGCTCGAGAGCACGTGCCATCCTATGGCCACGTTGTTCGGATCCACCTCCAAGACCCTCACGCTCACGGCATCGCTGGGGAGGGAGTCGGTCCTGATCCACACGCTGAAGACGTAGGAGAGCTCCGCATCTATCGGCACTAGGTTGCTCAGCATAAAGACGTCGTCGCCGGGGAGCGGCAGCACCCGCACCGACCTCTGCCCACCATGTACCTGGGTGGTATCAGTGGCCACCCTCTCAGGATGGTTGGCCTCCCAGGGACCTGCCTCGAACCCCGGATTGTCGAGGCCTGTCTCCTGTGCGCGGCCACTGTGGTTCATAGGCCATAGAACCAACAGGAGCACCAGTGCTAACATCGCGGGGATACCCTTCCTGCCCATCGCCGCCTCCTGAAATATAAAGCATTAATATGTTTATTCACGCATTAAATCATACATATTATTGCTTTAAATACAAGAGGTGCCTGGCTATCCCCTGCAGATTAGGTGCTGTACGTGCTCGGGAGAACGCTGCAGTCCCTGCTTGAGGAACGCTGGTAGTAAATTTACATCAGATAACTCCCATATGGGAAACCACTTAAAGACGAACGAGGTACCGTTGACCTCTGTCCAAGGATAGCAGGTATCCAGGTCCACGCGATGGAAGTTGTCGGGTAAGAAGCACTCGTAGTACAGCGACAACTCATGGAAGCTGCGGTCGCCGAGCTCGAAGAAGTTCTCCACCACCCACAACAGTCCCTCAACCCTGACGTTCACCGACAGCTCTTCTCTGAGCTCCCTGCGCAAAGCATCCCTGGAGGACTCGCCCGCCTCACACCTACCGCCCGGCAGAAACCAGAAATCCATCCCCTCTTGCTGCACCAGCAGGACGTGCCCGGCCCTCCTACACACAGCAGCTACTCTGTAATTAAAAATGAAGCCACCTACCTCGAAGCTGATCATGCCCTCATCATCTCCAACTCGACGTTAATCCAGGGGTTGTAAGGCCAGGATAACAGAAACCGTGCATAAACTAGTGTGTCGATCCGAGGGCTACATCGAGAGCTTGGGGGAGTTGCAGGCCCAGTACAAGGAGCTGTCCGAGGCGCTTGGGCTTGGGCGTTCCATCAGCCGACACGCTTACCTGCTGCTGGACCAAGCCAGGCGGAGACCGATAGAGGCCGGCTGGGGAGTGCAGGCGGCTGCTGTGGGATTTCGACGGGCTCTGAGACAGCTAGCCTACGCCAGCTCGCAGCTTGCGCAGGATTCCCCGTAACGCCTCGGTGTAGGACTCGCTGTAGGTCGGGAAAGGACGCACCACGTCGGCCAGGACCTCCACGGGCACCTCGGCACGGATCGCCAGCGCGGCCTCGCTTATCCACTCATCCACCTTCGGGCCCACCCCAGAGGCGCCCACCAGCACCCCGCGCGCAACGTCGGCCACCAGCTCCAGCCTGCCGATCCTTTCCCCCTCTACCGATGCCCGTGCAACCTTCGACAGCTCCACGCGCGCCGACACCACTTCGATCCCCACCTCCTACGCCCGCTCCCTGGTCAGCCCCACCGCTGCCACGGGCGGCCAGGTGTACACGGTTCGCGGCACAGACCGGTAGTCGGCCACGACGCTTCGGCCCAGGAGGTTGGCCTCGACCACCCTAGCTTGGTAGTTCGCGGTGTGAGTGTAACTGGCCACGCCGGTCACATCCCCGGCGGCCCACACATGTGCCTGACCCTTTACTCGGCAGCGGGCGTCCACCCTTAGGGGGACTGTCGTGGCTATGCCCAGCTGCTCCAGCCCCAAGTCCTGGGTGTTGGGATCCCGACCAACGGCCACGAGCAGCCTGTCGGCAAGCACCTCGCCTCCCCCCTCGAGGTCGAGAGCCACGCCAGATGAGGTTCCCCTAGCCCCCAAGACGCTTCTGCCGGTCTGCACCCTCACCCCTTGGGAGCTGAGCACTTCGGCCATGAGCTCCCCCACCCAAGGAGATTCCCTGCTCAACAGCCGCGGTGAGCGCTGCACCACCGTGACCGCGGTGCCAAACGCTGCGTACACCTGCGCGAGCTCACAGGCCACCGCGCCCCCACCCAGTATCGCCAGCGACCCGGGCAGCTCGGACAAGCTCAGCGCCTGATCGCTCGTCCAGTAGGGCACGTCCTCCAACCCCCTTATGCGAGGCACCCTGGGATGCGAGCCCATGCACACCACGAGATCACGCCAGCCGATCTCTAGACCTTCCACCTCGACCACGCCCAGGCTGGAGACCCTCCCACGACCCCGAAAGAGGCGCGCTCCGGCTCTCGCCAGCTCTTCGGCGTGGGCGGAGTCGTCGCGATGCTCCACGACTTCGTCCCTCCAGGCGATCGCCTCCTGGAAGGACTCGATGTCCGGGCCACCGCACAGCCGGTGCCTGTGGGCCAAGTGCAGCATCACCTTGCTGGGCATGCAGGCCAGGAAAGGGCACTCTCCTCCCACCAAGCCGTCGGCCACCACTGCCACGCTCACCCCCTCGCTCGCCAGCTCCAGGGCCAACGTCTCCCCGGCGGTGCCTGCTCCCAGCACCACCACGTCGAAATCCTCCATCTACCACCTCCGCAAGTCCGTGCACCCCACGTGTTGCAGGAAGCGTGCCTCAGCCGATATCTGCTAGAGGACCGCCTGGCGCAAGATCGAGATGTACAGGCAACTACGTGTCTCCAAGGTGTCATTGCACTTCCGAAGGCTCACTGGGCGGACGTAAATGTCATGGCTTCAAGAAAGCCCGAGCCCACCTGGGCGTTCCTGCAGGAGTTCCTTCAGGTCTGGATAGCGGACGTGCCCCTGCACTGCGTGTTCGAGGCCATCAAGGTGAGCAGGTAGGCACCTATTGACGCAACTATATACGCATTGTATAATATCATTGATGGCCTGAGAGGATGAAGGACTACTACCGCATACTGGGCGTGCCCTCTAACGCGAGCTACGAGGAGATCAGGCGAGCCTATCGCAGGCTCGCCAAGCAGTATCATCCCGACCTGAACCCCTACGATCCCTACGCCAACGAGAAGTTCAAGGAGATCAACGAGGCTTACCATGTGCTGAGCGATCCTTGCCAGAGGGAGAGCTATGACCTGGATAGGGAGTACGCCTATAGCCAGCAGGCTGCCGGTAGCTACTTCTACGGCGGCTACTCCCCTGGAGCCAACCCCCGCTGGTATGGCCAGTATGCTCCCTGGGACGCCGGTGGCTCGAGCCCACCAGGTAGCAGGGGGTATGCCGGGGCGGCGCACGCCACGACCGATCCCAAACCACCCAAGGATTTACACCTGCACCGTTACGTGCTGTGGGCGTTGGTGGCGATCGAGCTCATGCTTGGACTGCTGCTCTGGGTGGGGGGCACGCAAGCCGTCTTGGCGCTCATAGAGCGCAGGCCAAAGCAGGTGCGCGACGCGCTCATCGCCGGCACAGCCTTCTTCATCTTCAAGTTGGTGGCGACCTTGGGAACAGCTTTCGGCCCCACACCACCGGCTATCGAGCTGGTGTTGTGGGGGGTGCCCGTGGTCTCCGCCGCCCTGCTGTGGTGGGAGTACAACGAGTAAGAGCTCAAGTCCGACGCGCCTCGACCAGCTCCAACAGACCGAGCGCCCTGCGCTCCAGGTGCTCTACAGAGAACCCCTCTAGATGGTCCAGGGGATCCCGCAGCAAGTGGTCGCCCCACAGCCTGGCTACGGGCTCCAACGCCCGCTGGAGGGACCTCACCAGGGGCACGGGGCTCCGCACGTGCTCCAGCAGGAGCAGCCGGCCGCCGGGACGCAGCACCCTCCTGGCCTCCCGCAGGGCTGCAGCAGGATCCGGGATGGTGCACAGCCCCAAGGTGATGACCACCGTGTCAAAGGCGCTATCCGGTAGACCCAGGTGCTGGGCATCCCCCACAAGCAGCTTGACCCTGCGCCCCGCTTGCCTCGCCCGGCGATGTGCCCTCGCGAGCATGCCGGGGCTGAGGTCCACACCCACCAGCTGCACCTCGCTCGGGTAGTACGGCAGGTTAAGGCCTGTACCGATCGCCACCTCCAGCACCTTCCCCTCCGCCCTAGAACAGATCCGAGCGCGTGCTCCCCTTAGCAGCGCATCGAGGGGAAACAGCAACAGGTCGTACAGGGGAGCGATCGCATCATAGATACCCCTCAGCTTGCCGAGGGTATCCTCACCCACCTAAGGGACCACCACTACGTCGCTGGCTCGCACGAAGGCGATCCTGTGGTTGAAGGATATCACGTAGAACAGCTCGTTACCATCTACCACCCTGTAGTCCTCCGGAGCGTTGAAGGTCACGGCGTAGTAGTCCTGGGCCCTAACGGGTCCCCAAGCCACGTAGTACTGCCCGGCGGGTATGGCGTACTGCAGGGGCTGGAGCGTGTGGATGATGGGCACGCCCGCGGAGGCGTAGTCCTCGGGCAAGGGGTAGGCCGCCCCATACACCTGCACGGCCGCCGCGTCCGGCCTGGGCGTCACCAACAGCCCACCGCTCTGCACCGTGTTGGCCCTGCCACCTGGGTTGTAGAACCAAGCCTTCACCCCACCATAGAAGATCGCGCTCCAGTCACCCCTCTGCTCAGCCAGGTAGAAGCGCTGACCGGTAACCGCCTTGTCGCCCCAATCGTAGGCGAGCGTCGTGCCCGCCGAGCCGTCGGGGTGCAGCGCGGGATCGCTGATCAGCGGGGCATCGAAGCTCGGCGCGGTGTGCAGGTACACGAAGTTCGCTGGCTGGTTGGGCAGCGTGTACGCGTCGCCCTCCGAGTCGGTGTACGTCACGGTGGGCTTGTTGGTGTGGAAGTTGGGCGCGATCATGACGATCCTTCCAGCGGTCGTCCCGTGCGCCCGCTGAGACCTGGGAGCTACTCCGAGCAGGGCCATGTAGTGCGCCCAGTCCCAATACGGGCCCGGATCCCAGTGCATACCTCCCTGGTAGGCCGGCCCCGGCCCAGGCACATCGTCGTGCCCCAGGATGTGCGCCCGGTCCAGAGGGATGTGGAACCTCGCAGCCAAATACTTCACCAGCCTGGCGGAGGACCTGTACATCTGCTCGGTGTACCAAGTAGCACCCTCCACCGCAAAGCCCTCGTGCTCGATGCCGATGGAGTGGATGTTGACGTACCAGTTGCCCGCCTGCCAGGCGACGTCCTTGGTGGGCACAAGCTGCGTCACCAAACCATCGGAAGACCTGATGAGGTAGTGGGCGCTCACGTAGCTCTGCGAGGTGAAGGTCGATAGCGCGCTGGCATAGGACCCTTCAGTATCGTGGATGATGATGTACTGGATCTTGAGACCGTCAGCGGGCCTGTTCGCTAGGTCGTAATTACCGTAGTCCCCGGGATCGCTCGAGAACTGAGCGTACAGCGCGGGCACATAGTCGCAGGCCAACCCAGGCGGGCACTCAGCCTCGCGCTCCCTGAGGCTGCGCAGGTGCAGTCCCTTGGCAGTGCTCTTGTCGGGCACCACGTGCTGGGCTTGCAGGCGCACCACCTGCCCATCCGCAAGCACTCGGGCTGCGCCGCTGTTGATCGTGGCGTACACGTCGTCGGCGAAAGCCTTGGCAGCCTGCAGCACATCCGAGCCGCTGAACTTGGCAACGGCCCCGTACCACTTAGCTGGATCGCTCGGGGTACCTCCGATGAGCTGTCGCTCATAGCTCGCCAGGAGCGCCGCCCCTCCCCGGATGTTCTGCGCGGGGTCGCGCTTGAGCACCTCGGGAGATACTCCCAGCAACCTGGCAGCTGCCTCCAACGTATGGTAGCGAGGCACGGACTTGACCGAGACCCATCGTCGCTCCGGCCGACCACCCTGCCCTCGGCCGTCGACGACCGGCACCCGATCGACCTCCGAGAGCGCCATCACGCCGTAGGCCCCGTCAGCGCTAGGCTGCCCGTCATGGTGCTCCCAGAGCGACTTGTTATAGGCCACCGCGAGCAACACCGGGAGCGGCACATGAAACTCCCTGGCTGCCCGGGAGAAGTCTCTCTGTAACCTGTAATGATCGGCGCTCGCCATCACCGAACGTGGCAACAACGCTCCCAGCAGGCATACTACCAGCAGCAAGGTCGGAAAAGGATCACATCGACGCAGCATCTTGATACCCTCCGTTGCAGATCGACGGCCTGATGGTAGCACCACCCACGACTGCAGGTCAATACCCCATAGGTATGGTACAATCCACCGGAACACGAGAGGAGTGGATATGGCGAACAGAGAAGTCAGGGTGAGGCAGAGCCCGAACATCATCGTCCGCGTAGTGTACTTCCTGTTCCTGGGATGGTGGCTGGGCGGGGCAGTATCGGGCCTGGCTTGGCTGCTGGTAGTGTCGATCATCGGCCTGCCGCTCGGCATCTACCTAATAAATAGGCTACCCACCTTCGTGACGCTGCGGATGCCCGACGAGCACCTCGTGGTGCAGGCCGGGACGATCGTCAGGGCCACCAGCAGCCAGCAGCTCCCGTTCCTGGCACGGGCCATCTACTTCCTGCTGGTAGGTTGGTGGTTCTCCGGGCTGTGGCTGTCAGTGGCTTACCTGCTGGTGCTGTCCGTGGTAGGTCTCCCGTTGGCCTTCTGGATGTACAACCGGGTGGGTGCTGTGACCACCCTCTTCAGGTATTAGCAGCTCTGGCAGAGAGTATGCTGGAGACGGTCACATGGAGATGCTAAGACGCCTGACATCGCTGCTGACTAGACGCTCGGAACGGGAGGACGACCCCGAGCTGCAGGACGGGGCGCGCATCCAGCTGCGGAGCATCTTCGGCGACGGCGAGGAGATCCCCCGTCGCTACACCTGCGACGGAGAGGATGTCTCTCCTCCTCTATGGTGGGAAGGAGTCCCCGAGGGCACTATCAGCCTGGCTCTCCTGGTGGACGATCCAGACGCCCCTCTGGGCACCTGGGGGCATTGGGTGCTGTTCAACCTACCACCGGATACCAAGGAGTTGCCCCAGGGGGTGCCGAGGGACCCGCGGCTTCCGAACGGCGCCTTGCAGGGACGTAACGACCTAAGGCGCACCGGCTATCAAGGACCTTGCCCCCCTAGGGGCACGCACAGGTACAGGTTCCGCCTCTACGCGCTGGACACCCGGCTGGATCTGGGATCCGATGCAAGACGCCCACAGCTGCTGGAGGCCATGAGGGGCCACGTCCTGGGCTGGGGAGAGCTCGTCGGCACTTACCGGCGAGCACGCTAGCCCTACCAGCATCCGGAGCACTACCCGACTACGAGGAAAGCGTCCACTTCCACCCGGGTACCAGTCGAGCCCGCGGGCCTAATGCCGGTTACGTACACCCTGAGCGTATGCTGCACGCGGGGGGCCAGCCCTGTGCGCACGAACACCAGACGCCGCGCCAGGTAGGAGCTGGAGTAGAGGTTTATAGTCGCCACCTTCACACCATCCAGGTACACGTAAGCGTAACCTCGGTTGCTGGCCCTGGGAGCCACCCACGCCACCTGGCTACCTCTGAAGCTGAATGTGGCAGAATACCCCCGCCTGCTGGCGTACGCAATGTACCTGCCGTAGGCGCTGGGCACCTCCCGCCGGTCCCAGGAGCCCACGTAGGTGATCGCCCGGCTCGCCTCTTGATAGGACTTCACACTGAAGGCTGCCGCTGCCTGCCAGGCGCTCCAGTTGCCCCCCCTGTCCACGGCCCTCACCCGGAACTGGTACCTGCCCGGCGCAAGCTGCCTGTACAGTGAGGTCGATGTGGTGCCGCTCGTCACCCAGCTCCAGGCCTGCCAGGCTCCATCCACGTACCGCCTCTGCTGCACCTGGTACCTGGCCACCCCACTGGTGGCATCCCTCCCTGACCAGGCGATCCTCACTGGCACGCTCGTCGTGCCTAGCGCCGAGCCCGCTACCAACTCGTGGATGGGAGGGGTCACCCTGGGGCTCGTGGTATCCACCCGCCAGCTTGCACGCGCTGGGGTGGGATCGATGTTGCCCGCAGCGTCGATAGCCCCCACCCGGAAGGTGTGGGGACCCTGGGCAAGACCCGTGTACGTCCTGGGGGACGCGCAGGCAGCAAAGGGGGCCCCATCCAAGCTGCACTGGAAGATGGAGTCGGGCTCAGTAGATGAGAACTCGAAGGTGGCCGAGGTGCTCTTCACCAGGCCGGACTGATCAGCAGTCACTTTTGTGTCCGGTGCCACCTCGTCCGGATGGCACTGACCCGTGCCGGCATCGTTCCAGCCCTGCCCGGCTATCGGGACAAACTCGTAGTCGTAGCCCTCGGAACGCAGCGTGAGCTTGAGCACGCCGAAGGCCTCATCGTTCTGCACCTGGCTGCCGGCGGCTACTGTACCCAGCCCCCACAGGTTCTTACCTCCGGTCCCGACCACAAACTCCCTCATACCGATGGGATCCTCTTGGAGATCGGGGTTGAGCGGGGCGAACCGCTCGTACAGGTGCGAGTGACACGCGAGCACGACGTCCCCGCCCGCGTCATAGAAGGCCTGCCAGAGAGGCTTGACTGCCGGCGTGGCGAAGGTCTCATTCCTACCATTAATGGGCGAGATTGCGGTGGACGCTACGTACGGGTGGTGCATGAACATGAGCTGACACATGCCTTGGTGCTCCGCGAGGTCCCGACGCAGCCAACGCTCTTGGGGCGAGCCCTCCGCACAGGACACCCTCGCACAGTTACTGTTGACCGCGTAGATGCGCCAGGACCCGAGCGTGAAGGCGTAGTAGCCCTTGTCCCTGTCCCCAGCCATGCCACTGAAGTTGCTACGGCCATTGAAGTAATCAAAGTAGCCGCAGGCCGGGCTGTTACCGCATGTGGGGTTGCCGTACTCGTGGTTGCCCGGCACGGGGCGCAGCTTGGTTTTGACACGACCCCACGACCGATCGAAGTAGCTCAGGAAGTCCTCGTAGAGACCCTGCTCGTACTGCAGATCCCCAAGCGCCAGCACAGCATCAGGGTTAATGGCAGTGGGCAGCAGCAGATCCGAAGTCTCCAAATCCTTGCAGGGCTGGGAAGCCCGCTGATCCCCGTTACAGGCGATATCCCCCGCAGCCGCAATCACCGGATCGGTGGCCGCACGAGCAGTCCGTAGTGGAAAATAGCCTACCAAGATGACCAATAGGTAGAGGAGGACGAAGACTCGGATACATCCCCCCTCAATGCACACTCTCCTATAGACATCATTATATACATAGCAGTACATTCTGCTTAGACATATACTCTCAAAGTGTAGCATGTAGCTGGGAGCAATGCTAATAGCCAGATAGTACTACCGACAAGCAGGATCGGGGGTATGGGGTCTCCCTGCCCACGCAGATGGCGCTACCACGTTCGAAGAAGCTCCCTGCGCCCGAGGACACTCTCATCAACACCAACAGTACCAGCAGGTACCAAGGGACCGCGCCCCTGGAAGACTTCCCGACAACACCCTTTGTCGATAAGTGCTTGGAGGTATTCTTGCCAGAGACCGCCTCATTGATCGGCTGGTCCAAGGACGACAAGAGTCACCATCACCGGCCTTGTTGACCCCATCGCCTTGGGTGTCTCCAGGCTTCTTGTCGCTGGCAAAGAGTATGGGGACATACCACTGACCGTCACCTGGTGATCGCCAGGTCTGCACACATCTGCCGTCGTAGCAGGTGCTCTGGTTAGGCTTGTCCTTGGAGGAGAATGTACAGCGGCTTCCCACTGGAATAGGTAAGGATGTTGCCGTAATCCTTGTTGTGCATTACCATCACACCAGCTTCGGTCTCCGCCCAGGAAACGGCACCGAAGACTAGCGGCAGATAGCATCAAGCAGAATAGATAGCAGGATGCGCAGTGCTCTAAAAACATTGACCTCCTCGAGCTGAACCTCTGCTCCCTACTACACTCCTTTTCGGCGGCCTTCCTGCAGGAAGAGGCTGCGTGTAAGACGTGGACCACGTTGCCATGCGGCATCACCAGCAGCTGTTGCGCATCCCGCCAACGCGTGCGAGGGAGGTATAGATCAGCACGAACTTATCCGCATCTATATAGTTACAGCACCAGCATACTTCCAGCGAGGTCGACGACCGGTCCAGCAAGGTAGTCCGATAAAGGAATATTACGTTTACCTTCTACCACCTGGGTATGTCGAGGGGAGTAGATCCACGCCCCAGATTCCGCCAGCAATGCGGCCGTAACGCAGCTAGCAACCTGTATCTGCTCACACCTGGTAGCGGCCGGGTCGTGAGCGAGGGGGAAAGCCGCCTCCGGCGGCAGGGCTATGGTGACGGCCTAGGAGGTCTCGCGGGCCCACCTATCGTAGTCCCGGCGGGAGGAAAGGCGTTAGTGCCTGCACCGGGCCCTTACCGGAAAGCGCCATACCGAATGACAACAACGCACTATCGAAGACCCCATGGGCTGCCTAGTTACGTGCGCCGTTACCTGGCGGGAGGACAGTAACGGCGCACAATGACCGAATCGTACCCCAGCACGGGCGGCACCATCAGAGTATCCATGAAGCAGTGCGCATAGAGGTGTTTCCCGCACGTATCAAACCCGTGACGGGTCTGCCTCGGCGGGGAGGTCCTCCGGGCGTATCCTTACATCTCCTTGGAGAGGGGTTCCACCAGGCCCCCCAAGATCCGTGGCCGACATCCTCCGGTAGATCGAGGGACTTCGCGGAACGCTCCGCCAGCTCTTCAGGCAACTCTATCTCCCTGTAGTCCATCGGACATCTCTCCTCGTACATATCTGTCTGTCATTGACCAGCCCTGGGCGGGCCTTACGTCCGACGCTAGGCTGCGCAGCAGGACAGCTTCTTCACGTCGCGGCTGAAGGACTGCGCGGCGAGCTTGAGCCCCTCCGCCATAGTGAGATAGGGAGCGAAGGTGTCGAGTAGGTCGGAGACCCTCAGCCCGAATCTAGTCGCCAGCACAGCAGCGTAGATCACGTCGCCCGCGTTCTCTGCCACCACCTGGGCGCCGAGCAGTCTGTCGGAGGAGGACTCGACCACGAGCTTGAAGAGCCCCAGGTCGTCCTCGTTCACCCGGGCCCTGGGCACGGCGTCCAGCGGCAGGATAGACGTCTTGACCTCGAGGCCCTTGGCCCTGGCCTCTGCCTCGGTCATCCCGACGGAGGCTATCTGGGGCTGGGTGAAGATCACGCTGGGGAGGGCGCTCAGGTCCCTGTAGGTCCTGCTATTTGTAAGCGCGTTCTCCGCCGCCAGCCCCCCCTCGTAGGCCGCCACGTACACGAACTGTGGCGTCCGGGTGACGTCGCCAGCAGCCCACACCCTGGGGTTGGTGGTCCTCTGGGCTTCGTCCACGGCTATCGCGCCGGTATGGTCGAGCTGCACGCCTGCCACGGGAAGATCCAGGGCCTCCACGTTGGGACTCCTGCCGGTGGCCACGAGGATCTCCTCCCCCCTCAAGGTGACGATGCCATCTCCGGTGCGCACCTCCAGGAGCTTGGAACCGCCGTCGCGCAGGACACGCTCGACCCTCGACCCGGTCAGCACGGCTATCCCCTCCCGCCGGAGCACCTCCATCACTACATCCGAGACCTCGGCATCGTACTCTCTTAGTAGCCTGTTTCCCCGCTGCATGATGGTCACCTGGCTCCCCAGTCGGCGGAACACCATCCCCAGCTCGAGCGCCACGTACCCCGCCCCTATGATAAGCAGCGAACTCGGGACGTGGTCCAGCTCCATCGCTGTGGTGCTCGTGAGGTATCCTGCCTCCTCCAGCCCCGGTATCGGAGGCACGCTAGGGTGGGCACCGGTCGCCAACAGGTAGTGCCTGCCCCTCACCCTGCGATCGTTCACCTCGAGGGTGCTCCCGTCAACGAAGCGCGCCTCCCCTAGCTCCAGCTCCCAGCCATACTCACCTATCAGGTCCAGGTACTTCTCCTGCCGGAGCTGCTTGATGAGCTCCCCCTTCTGTCGCACGAGCTCACCCAGATCGACCGAGGAAGCGTGGGTCTCGATGCCATCGTAGGGATGGTGGCCCGCCTCGTGGTACACCTCCGCGGAACGCAGGAGGAACTTACTGGGGATGCAACCCACGTTGACACAGGTACCACCTATGGTGCCTCTCTCTATCATGAGCACCCGTGCACCCAGCTCGGTAGCCCTTATGGCAGCGGCAAACGCCGCACCTCCCGAGCCCACGACCACGAGGTCGTAGTCGTGACCATCGTGCATCACCCCACGGCGCTCCTCCTGGGTCACGTCGACCACGCCGTCGGGCACGTAGCCGGCCTCGATCACCGCCTGCCGCAGGGCACTCAGGGCACCTTCGAAGTAGAAGCTGGCTTCGCCCTTAAGGTAATCCACACTCACTTCCTGGGCTCCCGCCCTCTCCAGCGCGCCCATGACCACCTCGGCACAGTGGCTGCAGGTCATGCCCTGTACCCTCATCCTGTAGTGCCTAGCCCTATCCGTTGTCATCATGGCTCTCTCCTTATAATTGGTTAATGCTCTTGTTGCCTGGAGCTCACCACCCTGGCGGTGTAGTGGTGCACCGTGCCCCTAGCTGCCTCCTCGATCGCTCGTACCAATGTCTCTGGCGCCAGCTCCGCCGCGTGGTACACCTCCGCCATGCCGGTCTGCCAATTCACATCCGCCCGCACTACGCCCCCGAGCCCCATGAGTGCCGACCGCACCCTCTCGCCGCAGCGCTCTCAGGTCATGTCATCGATCTCTAGCAGCGTCCTAGATATATTTCCTGGCTCCATGCTTACTCCCTCACATCCTCGGCAAAGAACACACCCAGGAGTTCGCCATCGCTGGTCGTTACCAGCACGTATGGCACATCCCTCTCCCTGAGACGACCTGCGGCCTCCACTGCGAGCATCGACGGCCTGTACGTTACGGGTCCCTCCTCCATCACCTCCTCGACGGGAGCGGAGGAGGCAGATCGATCGAGGTTGGCAAGATCCACTCTACCCAGCACCACATGCGCCTCGTTCACCACCACCGCGAGCGGCCAGCCAGCAGCCTCCGCCCGTAGGACCACGTCGCCCAACCTATCGTCCAACGCACAGATCGGCACGCCCCGTCGGGCCACGCTCCCCACCCGGGGGACATCGGCTCTTGTCCCCTCCACTGGTAGGTCCGCAGCCATCCAGTCCGCCTTGCCGGCCGTGTACCTGTACACCTCTTCGTACCCCAGACCCTCGAGCCGCCACGCGGCCCTAGCGCTCATGTCTCACTGGTGGTCGTGGCAATAGACCACGATCGGTCTGGAGGGGTCTAGGATCGTCTTGGCACGTCGTCCCAACTCCCGCAGCGGCAGGTTGATCGCGCCGGGCAGATGCTCCAGCTTGTACTCCTCCCTGGGGAGCACCTCCACGAGCTGGGCACCCGACTCCAGCAGGGCCATCACCTCTCGCCGGCTCACTTCCTTCGGCATCCTTACACCTCCTGCAAGCAGCTAGCATATCATTCACGCTTGATATAGCACGTGTCCTGCCACGCGTTAACACTTGACACCCAGTCCTGCCAGTTGTAAGCTATATCAGTAAAATATGATATCATGATTATATGAAGTATTGCAAACGACGAGGTGCTAGGCCATGGGCAGATATATCAAGATAGCTCTTGGCTTGCTGGCCTGGACACTCCTGGGAGCACTCATGGCCGGCTGCGGCTATACGACGAACCAGGCACTTGGCGAGGGGACGACGCCGGCCGCGCAAGCCACTCCAGATCCAGGGCCCACCCTTGGGACCACTCCAGC
>JBHORE010000172.1:0-3551 GCA_042408415.1 Thermobaculum sp. | reverse complement strand
GTGCGCACACGTACCCCACGCGCCATCCGGTCATGGCGTACGACTTGGAGAAGCCGCCCAGGAGTATGGTTCTCTCCCTCATACCGGGCAGGGATGGGAAGCAGGTATGCTCAACTCCGTAGGTGAGCCTGTCGTAGATCTCGTCGGAGATAACCAGGAGGTCGTGCTCCTCGGCAAAGGCTGCCAGCTTCTCCAGCTCGTGCCTCGGCATAACCGCACCGGTGGGGTTATTGGGATAGGCAAGCAGCACGGCCTTCACCTCCGGGGACAGGAGCGGCTCGAGGAACTCCACGCGCATCTCGAACTCGTAGCGCTGGGAAAGAGGGACCATGACAGGCTCGGCATCGGCCATGACGACCGCGGGCACGTAGGCCACATAGGAGGGATCGGGCACGAGTATCCTGTCGCCCCGCCCGAGGACCGCTCGGCAGGCAATATCGAGCGCCTCAGACACTCCAACTGTTATGAGGATCTCCGAGTGGGGGTCGTACCTCACGCCGTATCTGGCTGCCAGATGTTCCGAGAGGAGCTCCCGAAGCTCGAGAAGGCCGTAATTAGAAGTATAAGAGGTGTGTCCCTCTCTTATGCTTCTGATTCCAGCCTCGCGTATGGGGTCTGGGGTGACGAAGTCGGGCTCTCCCACGCCCAGGGATATGACTCCTTCGACTCCAGATATCAAGTCGAAGAACCTTCTGATGCCGGAAGGGGGGATCCTCCTTGCTCTCTCCGAAAGGAACCTGCTTACACTACGATGATCCACAGTAGCCATTGAAAACTCTCCCAGTTGTAGACACGGTAAATCATAGAACTGCAATCCTGCAGTGTCAATCGAATCAACCGCCACCGCCTCTGGAAATATGGAAAATATTTACGTACTTTCTGACGAGCTGGGGGTCCACGCCAAGCGCCAGCAGGTCAGGCTCGCTGGCGGCTATCAGGGCTCCCATCTCGTGGGGGTCGAGATCATACGAGGCCAGCGCATCATAAGGAGAATCCACCAGCAGCTGCAGGAATTCCCTTTTTGATATGGCCTCAATGATGACTCTTTCCAGCTCAGGCCTCGACATCTTCACCCCTCATGCAGAAAGCTTAGCATATTACCTGCCAGCGGCGCTGCCGGTATTTTCATGCATCCGCACAGTTGACTCTTGTCCAAACCAGGAATATAATCCATCCAAACCAGAGGGTGGTATCGGCAATGTCAAAGCGATGGAAAGTCTCTTACACGGAGGCGAGAAAACACATCCGGTAGCATTGAGGCTGCCGGATGTGTGCTTTTAGCGGTAGTTAAAGTAGGAGGTGGCCAATGAACTCAGGACTTATAGGCAAGATAGAGAAGGCACACAGGTACGCGCAGGAACCGGAGAGGGTACGCATCCACCATCTTGAAGCTACATTTAATGGGGATAACAACTCCTATGAGGTAAGTTTCAGGGACAACAAGTGGAGCTGTGGATGCCATACATTCTCGACCTTCGGTGACTGCCAGCACGTGATGGCGATCCAGAAGATCCTCAAGCCGATGCTGCCCGAGGACGCGACAAGCGAGCAGCAGTCCCAACAGCCTACTGCCTAGACCGAAGAATCGATGGAAGAAGAGAACTCTGGGGTATTCACTGTAGTAGGAATTCTCGTAGTGCTGGTGCTGGGCGTTGCAGTGTTCTGGATCCTCTACACCTCCCTTGCAACGCCCATGAGCACTAGCTAAGAGCTTGCTTTTTTTGACTTCCTAGCATGTAAGAGGTTGACACTTTCATATTATAATGCTATTCTGATACCCGGATTAGCACTCTCGAGTCGAGAGTGCTAATCACAGAGGGTGGATAAGGATGAGAGACCTGAAACTTTCAGAGCGAGCTAGGCTGGTGCTCAAGCTGGTGATAGAGGAGTACATAGCCACGGCCAGGCCGGTAGCTTCCGCTACCTTGCGGGAGAAGTACGGGCTGGGCGTGAGTTCTGCTACCCTGCGCAACGAGATGGCAGAGCTTGAGAAGATGGGCTATCTGACCCATCTGCACACCAGCGGGGGGCGTGTGCCCTCCGAAGAGGGGTACAGGCTATACGTGGAGAACCTGATGGATAACCTGGGACTCAGCCCGGCGGACCTGAGACGCGTGGAGCACCAGTTCCACCAGATAGAGAGGGTGCGAGACTTTGAGAGGTGGGCGGAGCTGGCGGCTTCGGTGCTGGCCCAGCTGGCAAACAACGCTGCGCTGGTAACGACTCCGCAGTCGGAGAACCTGAGGCTACGGAGGATACACCTCATCCAGCTACACGATAGGACGACCTTGGTGATAGCTGTGATGGATGACGGGACGGTGAGGCAGTCGGTGTATGAGATGCCCTATGAGGCGTCTCAGGAGGAGCTGGACAGCATCGCTGCGGCTCTGAACGCTGAGTTCTCTGGCGAGGTGCCCTCGAGGCTTGCTCGTAAGGTCAGGTCTCTACCCATGCCAGTCAGCGATATCGCGAGCGCGGTGATAGATGTGGTATCGCAGGCTTCAGGGATCGGCGAGGTCCACCAAGTGGGGCTAACCCAGATGCTGGCTCAGCCGGAGTTCCAAAACAGCGAGCGAGCTCGCCCGGTGATAGAAATGATCGAGGGTGGCAGCTTGTTAAGAATATTATCGGAGAGGATCGCTATGTGGCCTGGCGTCCACGTGATCATAGGGTCAGAGATCCCGATCCCTGAGATGCAGAATTGTGCGATAGTTACCGCCACCTACAGAGCTGCTGGTGGCAGCCAGGGGTTGCTGACGGTGGTGGGCCCGATGAGGATGCGCTACAAGCGCACGATATCTTCGGTCTACTACCTGTCGAACCTGCTGAGCGAGCTGCTCTCTGACAAATACCTTGAGAGCTAGACAACCGAGGAGGTGCTGATGACCCAGGAAGCAAGAAACGAGCAGGAGATGGAGAACACTCAGCCTGCCGAGCCGGAGCTCGAGAAGGCTCAGGCGGACAACGAGCCTATGGAGATGACTGAGCCCGTGGTCGAGGAGCTCGAGACCGCCGAGGCTTCAGCCCAGGCTGATCTCGAGCAGCAGCTCCAGCAGGAGCGGGAGAAGGCTCAGGGGCTGCTGGATGAGCTCAAGCGGGAGAGAGCGTCCTTCATCAACTACAGGAGAAGGATAGAGCAGGAGAAGGAGTCGTGGTCCAGGGAGGCCACGGCGTCGCTGATCTACAACCTACTGTCGGTGCTGGACGATTTCGAGAGGGCCAAGAAGGCTATCCCGGAAGAGTTCAAGGGCAGCCCCTGGGTAGAGGGATTGCTGCTGGTCGAGCGCAAGCTGTTCTCCACGCTCGAGCTAGCAGGGCTCAAGCCGATAGAGGCGGTGGGGAAGCCTTTTGACCCCAACATACATGAGGCTGTATCTACCGAGCCTGTGGAAGGTGTTGAACACGGAACTGTAGTAGAAGAATATCGCAAGGGCTACATGCTTGGAGACAGGGTGCTGCGGCCAAGCATGGTCAAAGTAGCACAGTAGCCGAAAGGAGAGTGATGATATGGGAAGAACTATTGGTATAGACCTTGGTACTACCAACTCTGT
>JBHORE010000171.1:0-5184 GCA_042408415.1 Thermobaculum sp. | reverse complement strand
AGGGGAACCACCCGGTCCCATCCCGAACCCGGTAGTGAAACCCTCCAGCACCAATGATACTGGCTACCTCAGCCGGAAAAGTAGGCCGCCGCGCTCCCTGCACTATATACCCCTCTGCTATACTGCAGATATGCAACAACCACAATGCTACACCCTCTCCCCTAAGGAAAAAGTTAAAATAATTGATGATATCCTAACTCGTACCTATGGCAGTCCAGAGTGGGTATCACGTTTAGACCCCATTAGCGAGCTTATACTAACTATTCTTTCCCAGCACACATCAGATAAAAACTCTGGAGCAGCGTTTGATAGGCTCTACGATCACTTTAACGGTGATTGGAAAAGGGTCATGGAGGCACCGACTGAAGAAGTAGCCCAACTGATAAAGTCTGCAGGCTTAAGCAACATCAAGGCACCTCGCATACAATCAGTTCTAAAAGAGATTTGGTCCCGGCTAGGGTCTTTTGATTTATATTTCTTGAAAGATATGCCTATTAATGCTGCAAAGGAGTGGCTCACAAGTATCAATGGTGTAGGACCTAAAACAGCCGCATGTGTGCTTATGTTCTCTCTGGGCTTACCAGTCATGCCTGTGGACACCCACGTTCATAGAGTATCGCTTAGGCTAGGTCTCATACCTCCAAAGACTAATGCAGATAGAGCTCACGATATCCTCGCCCAAATAGTTTCCCCCGAGCGCGCCTATCCTTTCCATATCAACTTAATTAGGCACGGGAGAAGAGTGTGCAAAGCCCCTGTACCAAAGTGCGCTATATGCCCATTAACTTGTTTATGCGTATACTTTCACCAAAACATCCTTAGCATCAGAGAGGGGAAATAATGACTAGACTGAAAATTCTAGGAAGCGAGCCAGCATGGCCCTCTGCTAACCGAGCTTGCAGTGGGTACATCCTCGACATCGAGGAACAAACTATACTCATAGATGTTGGAACAGGTGTATTCGAGAGGCTAAGGGCAACAGTAGATCCTGAGTCAATTACAGCTATAGTTATATCCCACTTACACTTCGACCATTGGGCTGATCTAATACCATATCGCTACTATCTATCCTTAGAAGCAAAGCCTTCCAATCCTCCTAAGCTCTACCTTCCTCCAAACGGTGTTGATATTCTAAGAAGAGTTGTCGAGCCTATAGATCCCAATCCGGACTTCTTTACAGGCACGTTTGAGACTTTCGAATACGACCCCCAGTCAGGATTACACATTGGAAAAGCATATTTCCAATTCAGGAAGATGTTACACCCCATAGACACATATGGGATGAGAATATCAACAAATGACAGGACCTTTGTATATTCTGCGGATACAGGATGGGAAGATTCGATCTACGAGTTTACAAAGCAAGCAGACCTACTATTGTGTGAGGCCGCCTACGTCGACCAACCAGGGAATCCAGATGTACATATAACTGCTGAACAAGCTGGTAAGATTGCTCAGGCAGGTAATACCAAGAAGCTTGTACTGACACATCTACCTGAAAGAAAAGCAGACGTAGCTATAGGCCTAGCTAAAAGAGAATTTAGTGGTGAGGTTGATTACGCCTACAGTTCTAGGGAATTCGAGGTTTGATCGCAGTCAAAGCTGCGATCAAACCTCCCAAATATAGACAGTTTATTTGAGGCTCTCACCAGGACGAATATCCAACACCTGGACACCCCCTATATCTCCGACCATGCTTCGGAATTCCTCAGGGGTACCAGTGAGCACAGGGAAGGTACCATAATGCATCGGTACCACCTGGGTTGCCCCTAGTAGCTTGGTGGCTATAGCTGCTTCACGTGGCCCCATAGTAAAGTGATCTCCTATAGGTAGCATGCATAGATCAGGCTTATACAACTCTCCTACAAGCTGCATATCTGAGAAGACTGCAGTATCACCAGCGTGGTAAATCTTGAATCCATTCTCCAACTCTATAATGTAACCTGCAGCTTCACCCCCAGGAATAAGCTCACCATCATCGACAACACTTGAGGAGTGCACAGCGTGCACCATCGTGACTTTGATATCACCAATTCGCTGTGTTCCCCCCTTGTTCATAGGTGAAGTATTCTGGATACCTTTGTTCCCTAGCCAAGTACATATCTCAAATATCCCAATGCAAGTGGCGCCTGTCTCTTGAAGGACCTGTGTAGCATCTCCCATATGATCTGAATGCCCATGGGAGATGAGAACCAGGTCCACATTACCTAACTGCTTCAGATTATCAGGGCACTTGGGGTTATTCATCACCCATGGCTCCAGCAATATGCGCTTGCCTCCCGGCGTATCCACGATAAAAGTGGAATGTCCCAGGTACGTAATAGTGGTATCATGACCTATCTGCATCCCTCAAACCTCCAGATAATCTCCTAGATTAGCCATTGACAGCAATTTGTGTGCAAGAGATTATGCTTTATGAGCGTCGTGGTCAAGTATCTCTCGAATAAGCCAGCCGTCTGGTATATGGCCATACCTATTTTCATCAGACAAGTACAATAAGTTGCCGTCTGGGTCCATAACTGCCAAAATACCCTCATCTATTTGCCAAAAGAAAACGCCTCTATACTCAAGCTCGCTAACAATAGTAGGGAGATCATTAACCACAAAACTTACATAGAATGAGTTGTGTCTTGGTCCTTTGGGTAATTCTTGGCCTTCACCACCCGATAATATCAGGATACTAAGCCCTCTCGTATCTTCTAGCAGAGCACGCTCTTTCGATTCATCTATATCTACAGGGGATAGGCCAATTACATCCACATAGAAATCAACTAATTCGTACCAGTCTTCAGCAAGCACGCATATCAAACCTAAACTTACTTGTCGTTTGCTCATGATCGATTTAACCTACTGATCAATAAATACACTGCAAGGCTCCACCATCTACCTGTAATGTTGCCCCCGTGACATAAGAAGCTCTATCACTGACAAAGAAGACTACAACATCTGCAAATTCATCTGTAGTACCATATCGCCCAAGAGGGATGAAGCTCTCTTGTTCAGCTCGCACATCATCGACAGAGCGTCCCTCCCTCCTAGCGCGTATCTCATCCAAAGATCTAACTCTATCCGTAAGAATTCTCCCAGGGCATATGTTATTTATTGTGATATTGTAGCGCCCAACATCCAGAGATAGCGTCTTGGCCATACCTACCACGGAAGCTCGTATAGAGTTGGACAGTATGAGTCCTCTGATTGGGGACTTAACCGATGTGCTGACAATGTTAGCAATGCGTCCATATCGTTGGCTCTTCATAATCGGCAATATCTGGCGGATAAGCCGAACCGAGCTCATCATATTGAGATCAAAAGCCTTGTACCAATCATCATCGTTGAAATCTTCAAAATCGCCTGCAGGTGGCCCACCAGCATTGGTAACTAATATATCAATACGTCCCCACTTGATTATAGTGGTATCTACTAACCTTTTTATGTCATCTGGGTTCGTTACATCAGCCACCACAGGTAAGACACTATCGTCACCTCTTGAGATTTCATTTGAAGCCTTGTCAATCCTTGCACGATCTCTTGAACATATAGCTACTTTTACTCCCTCCTCGACTAATCTGGCAGCAACAGCCTTTCCCAAACCGCTGCTAGCAGCAGCAACTATAGCTACTTTCCCTGAAAGTCCCAGATCCATAATCAATTCCTCCTATAAATGGCTGTTTTCGGCATAGAAGATGCTGTTAGAGTTACTAACGCTCTCAATGTTGAAACCTTAGGAAACTACAATACGTAATCATTAATGACACAAAACTTGTACTTTGGGTGTTTATATCTATGAAAGCTACATTTCACGGTAAGGGAGGTGGTTCGGAGGGACTGTGCAAATTATCTTGTGAGTTTTGTTGAGGGGATTAGGAGTGCCTTGATAGGTCTAGACTGGAGTAAGAGCCATGAACATGCACGTCACCGACGAACCCTTTGCTGAAGACTATGTGCAGGAGAATGATAGCTATATCTCTGCTGAGGAGAGTTCTGGGTCCGAAGATTCAGTTTCTGTATATCTCAGGGATATAGGCGCTATTCCCTTGCTCACCCCTATGGAGGAGATAGCACTAGCAAAAGCTATAGAAAAAGGCCGTCAAGCAACTAGAAAGCTACACCAGGATCTTAGCCCTGAGGAGAGAGAAGCCGCACTGAGAGACAAAGAACGAGGAGAGATGGCTCGTCGGAGAATGATCGAGTGCAACCTCAGGCTTGTAGTCTCTATAGCTCGAAGATACGCTGGAAGAGGACTACCCCTCTCCGACCTCATAGAAGAAGGCAACCTAGGACTGATGCGCGCTGCGGATAAGTTTGACTATCGTAGAGGGTATAGGTTTAGTACCTACGCAACTTGGTGGATCCGTCAAGCCGTCACTAGAGCTCTCGCGAGCCAGTCAAGAGTAGTAAGATTACCAGTCCACGTAACGGAGCTAATGCACAACATCACCAAGGTATCGCACAGACTTTCTCAAGAACTAGGTAGAGAACCCACCAGTGAAGAGATAGCAGCGGAGCTCAACATTACACCTGAGAGGGTTAGAGAGGTAGTCAAGGCATCACAATATCCAATGTCACTCGAACAACCATATGGGGAGGATGGCGACGGCACAGTTGAAGAGATCATAGAAGATCCCAACATAGAGTCTCCTGCTGACCAGGTGTCAAGGGATATTCTGAGAGAGCAGATATTAGCATTATTAGACGATCTCACAGATAGGGAGAGACAGGTGCTGGATCTTCGCTATGGACTAACAGGTAACCATAGTTACACACTCGAAGAGGTGGGAAAGGTCCTTGGAGTTACTAGGGAGAGAATAAGACAGATAGAGAAAGAAGCTCTCTCTAAACTTAGACCCCATGCTGAATCTCTAAGATCTTTTATGGGATAATTCTCCAATAAATATAATAGCCAGTAGACTAGTAAACTGTTAGGAACTTTTGTCTTCTAATTCCAACTATAAGCTATAATAGATTTGTAGCCCGCAATCATGTTGCGGGCAGAGTTGCTTATGGGACAGTATACAGATACACAACTACAAACTGAAGATCTATTCTTTGAAGAGGCCTTATCATATATAGAGTCCCTGTACCGCACTGCCCTCAGATTAACTAATAATCCAGCGGACGCAGAGGATCTAGTACAAGAGACTTATCTTAAGGCTCATCGTTTCCGCGACAGTTTCAAGCCAGGAA
>JBHORE010000166.1:0-21339 GCA_042408415.1 Thermobaculum sp. | reverse complement strand
GGGGGAGCTCACAACCTAGCGATCATGGAGGGAATAGCGCGAGCATTGCCCGACCAGAGGGTGATGACCCAGGAGGCCACAGGCATCCCCAGCGACGCCAAGGAGGCGGTAGCGTTTGCCGTGCTGGGCTACGAGGCCCTGCACCTACGTCCCAACAACCTCCCATCCGCCACCGGCGCAAGACATCAGGTCATCCTGGGCAAGCTCACCCCAGGTGCTAGATATAACCTTCCTAAAGAGAAATAGATGGGAACGGGGGCTTGCGCCCCCGAGGTTAGCCCATGTGGGTGGTGTGCTCAGGCCGCACGACTATAACCACGCGCTCGTCGCCCGGCTGGTGCCAGGGGTACTCGTCGACGCCCAGGTACTTCTTGGCCATGGAGTTGATGAAGCTGCGATCGGGATCTTCGTCGATGCGGACCACCCTGCCGCGGATCTCCAGGTATCTGTAGGGGTTGTCAGGATCCACTATGGACAGGGCGATGCGAGGATCACGCAGCAGGTTGCGGTACTTCTGGCGGGCCTTCGTCTGGCTGAAGAGTATGTGCTCGCCGTCCCAGCCGAACCAGACGGGGTTCACCTGGGGCTCTCCCTTAGGACCGATCGTCGCTACGTGTGCCAGAGCCTTGCTCTCCAGCAGGTCCTTGTGGCTCTCGGGGATAACGGACTTCTGGACCTGAACAGACATATAAACCTCCTTGTTTTGTTAGGTTTTTACAACTATATACTAATACTAGTTTAGCAACTAATTTATTCCCACCTCAAAAGGGTATTGATTTAGGCGCCGAGCTGTATTAGAATCCGGTATAGACCTCTATAGCTATATACCAACATTTGGAGCACGCAGATGAGCGAGCACAGGACGCTCAAACTCAACGCCTTAGATAAGGAGAGCCCAGTGCCTCTCTACTATCAGCTGGCCGAGCTGATACGCGAGAGCATACTCGCAGGAGATCTTCAACCCGGCGACAAGTTACCTGGAGAGCGCGAGCTGAGCGAGCAGGCAGGTATCAGCCGCATGACAGCCAGGCAGGCACTTAGCTACCTAGTGCGCGAGGGCATAGTCACCGTACGTCCGGGGGTGGGGACGTTCGTGGCCGAGCCCAAGCGCACCCATCCAGTGCTGCACCTGCTGGGGTTCACCGAAGAGGTCCTCAGGCAAGGAGGCAGAGCGCACTCTCGAGTGTTGGAGCAGAGGATCATAGAGGCTCCCCCATACGTAGCCTCGGTGCTTGGTTTGGCAGAAGGAGATCTCGTGATCAAGGTCACAAGATTGCGGCACGCCAACGACGACCCCATCCTGCTCGAGACCACGTACGTGCCCCAAACCTTGTGCCCAGGGCTGGAGGAGTACGACCTGAGCAACAGCTCGATCTACGGGCTGATGGAGTCGCGCTATGGCCTCACCATAGCCGGTGCCCACCAAACGGTAGAAGCTTCCGTGGCCAACGAGTATGAGCTCCAGCAATTCGGCCTCGCCAGACCGATAGGTGTGATCGTGATGGAGGGTGTAACCTACTCCGAGGACGGTAGAGCCGTGGAGTACTCCAAGGCCATCTACAGGGGAGACAGAGTGAAGTTCGAGCTGCAGAGCGAGCGCGCTCGCCCCACTTCGGAAACGACCACTGCTGTGGTCAGTCTACTGGTCGAATAAGTATACAAACATCTAAGGAGGTTGCGGGGTGGAAAGAACCATAAGGATAGGTGTGATAGGATGCGGCAGTGTAGCCATGGGGGCCTACCTACCGTTGGTGCAGCGGCTGCAGCTGCAGCGGTACCCACTGGAGCTCATGTATGCGTGTGACCTCGACGCCTCGAAGGCCGCCGCAGCTCAGGAGAGGTTCGGCATCAAACGCACGACGACCGATTTCGATGAGGTGCTAGCCTCTGAGGAGGTGGATCTGGTGCTGGTGCTCACGGCCATGCAGGCGCACGGCAAGGTGGCCCGCGCTGCGCTGGAGGCCGGCAAGCACGTGCTGGTCGAGAAACCCATGTCAATGAACCTAGAGGAAGCTGCAGAGATCGTGCGGATCTCTGAATCCAGCAAAGGACTTCTCGTGTGCGCGCCGCACGTGATCCTCAGTGAGACCTTCCAGGAGATGTGGCGCCGGGTGCACGGAGGCGACGTGGGAAAGGTGCACCTAGCACGCGCCTTCTACGGCTGGTCAGGTCCATTCTGGGGGAAGTGGTACTACCAGCCGGGAGGTGGTCCGCTCTTCGATCTCGGTGTCTACAACGTCACCTCCCTAACCGGACTGTTGGGTCCTGCCAAGAGGGTGATGGCGATGAGCGGGATAGCCATCCCTAGCAGAGAAGTGGATGGTGAGCTGATCGACGTGCAGACCGATGACAACTTCCAGATCCTGATCGACTTCGGAGAGGCCACATTCGCGGTGGTCACCACGGGCTTCACCATCCAAAGATATAAGGTGCCGGGGATAGAGCTCTACGGTACCGAGGGCACCATCCAGATGATCGGCGAGGATTGGAACCCACAGGGCTATGAGCTTTGGCGCAACGCCGACGGTTGCTGGAGGGTGTACGAGCAGCGCTCTCTCTGGCACTGGACAGACGGCCTCAGACACCTGGTGGAGTGCATCTTGGAACACAGAGCCCCCATCATCAGACCGCAACACGCTTACCACGTGCTGGAGATTATGGTCAGGGCTATGGAGTCCGGTCGAGATGGCACCGCCAAGGAGATAGAGAGCAGCTTCGAGCCACCGAGGTTCGATCTCGAACACGAGACGGTAGCCGCTCACCTAAGACACGATCCTACGAGGGAAGAATGAGCTACGTGCAATCACCGCGCCCAAGATACGATGCCCCTACCTACATCCCGTCCAACGCCGCGGTTCGCCATCTGTGGGGCGACGAGGTCTCTGGAGAGGTAGCAGACCGCATCTACGTCTCCAGCGATCTAATACATCAGCTGGTCTTCACTCTGCCTCCGGGTGGGGCATTCAGGCACTCGGCGGACTACAGGACGATATTCGCAGCAGACGAGGTGTACTACGTGCTCTCCGGCACGCTGGTGCTGTCCAATCCCGAGAGGGGAGAGGTACACCTGCTGCACCCAGGCGAGTACGCCTTCTTTCGCAAGGATACGTGGCACCATGGCTTCAGCTACGGTGAGACGGAGCTATCGGTGCTGGAGATCTTCGCCCCTCCACCAGCGCAGGGCACGTCCAGCGCCTACGCCCGCACGAAGGACCTCCTGCAGAGCCCGAGCTACTCCCAGGACGACCTGATAGGGTGCTGGCCCATGGCCCAGGACGTGGCCATGGGCCGCAGCAGCATACGGATCATAAGGGAGCCCGATCTGCTGTGGAGGCTGGAAGGCAAGCACGGGCAGCTGCTGCTGGGTATAGCAGTCTCCACCGAGCACCTTACGGTTGGCACGGGGTATCTGCTGCCGGGCAAGCGCTCGGAGATGCACTCACACGGCGGTGATGAGATCATCTACCTGCTATCGGGGCAGATGAGCGTCAGGTCCTTCCATAAAGGCGATCAGGTCTGGGCGGAGCTGAGTCCTGGAGATGCCTTCTACGTACCACAGGGTTGCCCGCATCAGTACTACAACTTGTCGGGCACCCAAGCCAGGTTCATCTTCGGAGTCGCACCTTCGTATCTGCCGGACGAGGAGAGGCCATGAGTGGGGGAGAGGTAGCCATAGGGATAGATGTGGGAGGCACGAAGATAGCCGCGGGGCTGGTGGAGATCACCAGCGGCAGGGTCTTATCCATGTACAGGGTGCCTACGGAGCCCGAGAGGGGCGGGGAGGCAGTGCTCCGGAAATGCTTGGATTTGGCGGGGAGGTTGGCCGAGGAGGCCTTGGCGGCGGGGACATGCCTTGCGGGGATCGGAGTGGGAGTCCCGGAGCTTGTGAGCCTCGAGGGCTCTATAACCAGCAACCAGACGATCGACTGGCGAGGCGTGCCCGTCGCCGAGTCCTTCGGCCGTATCGCACCTGCGGGCGTGGAATCCGACGTGCGTGCGGCAGCGCTCGCCGAGTCCACATACGGAGCTGGCAAAGAGTGCTTCAGCTTCCTGTACGTGACGATAGGCACCGGCATCAGCTGCACACTCGTGCAGGGTGGACTCCCCTACCGGGGAGCCAGGGGCAACGCCCTGGTGCTGGCTAGCGGCAAGCTCACGTGCTGGTGCGAGCGCTGTGGTGGGTTGGCGGTCACGGTGGTGGAGGAGTTCTCCTCAGGGCCCGCGATGGCGCGCAGGTACGCTGACCTGACAGGTGACTCGGCAGCCACCTCTGAGAATGTGTTGGCGCTGGCGGAGGCGGGCAATGCGACTGCTAGAGCAGTCGTCGTCAGCGCAGCTGAGCTGGTGGGTGGGGCAATAGGTTTCGCGGTCAACATCCTGGACCCCGAGATCGTGGTGATAGGCGGTGGGCTGGGCACGGCCGGAGGTACTTACTGGGCACACATGGTGAGGTCCACGCGAGAGCATATTTGGAGCGAGCAGACACGTAACCTGGAGATCTTGCGCTCCGAGCTGGGAGAACACGCGGGCTTGATAGGGGCCGCTCTTTTGGGCTGGCGAGCAGGACGTTCGCACGGCGTGGGCCATGAGGAGGATAGATGGTGGGTAGGGTCAAGTTAGCACTATTGGGATGCGGGGACGTGGCACAGCGAGATTACCTACCGGAGATGCACAGGTTGGCTGGTAGAGTGGAGCTGGTGGCCGTGTGCGGCAGATCCTCCGAGAGAGCAAGGCATGTCGCGGCCATATACGGCATCCCCCGTTGGTACACAGACTACAAACAGATGCTCGAGGAATCGGATGCCGACGCAGTGCTCAACCTGACCCCCATCCAGATGCATGCAGAGATCACACTCGAGTGTCTCCTAGCTGGCAAGCACGTCTACTCAGAGAAACCGGTGGCCACGGATCTGGAGGATGCGATGAGAATCCGGGAGGAGGCTTCCAAGAGAGGGCTCGTTGTGGTGTGTGCTCCGTCGGTAATGCTCTTCCCGCAGGTTAAATACGTCCAGAGGCTGCTAGAGCGGGGAGCAGTGGGAGAAGTTCACCTGGTACACGCCCATGGGTACGGAGGCGTGCCTCCCTGGAGGGGCTATACCTCTGATCCCACCCCATTCTTCGCACCGGGTGGAGGTCCACTCATGGATATGGGCGTGTACCCACTGCACGTGCTCACGGGACTCTTTGGCCCAGTGAGGATGGTCGCAGCCATGAGCCCTAGATCGCGCGAAGCTTTCGTGGTTGATGATGGCCCGTTCGCGGGCAAGCTGGTGCCCATAGCGGTGGACGACTGCTGGGAGTTGGTGCTGGAGATGGCGGTGGGGGTAACAGCAGTGGTGAGCGCCAACAACTGCGTAGTGGATACTCACTCTCCGGAGATGGAGATCTATGGGCTGGACGGAACGATAGGGCTAAGCCTCCTGGATGTATCAGCACCCGTCGCTCTCCTGCGCAGGGGTGGAGGGTGGGAGAGCCTCAAGGTGGATCATGGAGGCAGAGCGCAAGGGCCAGATCACCTGTTAGGAGTAGAGCACCTGGTGGACTGCATCACCAGCAATACTCCGCCCACCCTTAGCTTACAACAAGCTATTCACGTACTGGAGGTGATCAAAGGAGCAGAGAGATCCGCAGCAAGTGGACGTACGCAACAGATATTGTAAGGGCGTGAGGCAAACGGAAGACTCTTAGCAGTTCTCGATAGGAGGAAGGAGCACATAACATGTGGCAGGAAAAGTACTCTCTCACGATGAGCCGACGTAGGTTCATATCCCTGATCGGGGTCGGCAGCACAGCGCTGCTGATCTCAGCATGCGGGTCCAGGGCCCCCACTTCGACCCCGGCGACGGGCAGTACCTCAGAGCAGAAGGTAAAGCTCTCTTTCTGGCTACCGGGAGGCTCAGACACCTACTTTAAAGCCCACCAAGAGATAGCGAAGAAGTACGAGAGCGAGCATACGAACGTGGACGTCGAGGTCACTCGATACACGGGTGATCAGAGCTTCGTGGAGGTGTTGCTTGCGCGCATAGCAGCTGGCAACCCACCTAGCGCCACGGTGATATGGGACACTCCAGTGGCGCTCGGAGTTCGAGGGTCGCTGCTGGAGCTGGACGCGATGATGGCCACCTCGCAGAACTGCCAGGCGGATAACTGGCCCGCGGCGATCCTTGCCAGCTGCCAGTTCGGGGGCAAGACGTATGGCCTACCGGTCACGGCGGGCACCTACGGCATGTGGTACAACCAAGAGCTATTTGAACAGAAGGGGGTGCCATCCGACCCGTCCAAGTTCCCTAAGACCTGGGACGATATGAGACAGCTATCCAAGGAGTTCACCCGATGGCAAGGCGATAAGCTGGAGACCGCTGGCTTCGTCCCCATACCTGATCCCTACGTTCTCCCCATATGGTCAGCGCTCAACGGTTCCCAGATCTACGACGCAAAGAACCAAAAATACACCATAGACTCCGAGAACAACATCCAAATGATGGAGTACTTTCTCTCATGGCTTGACGAGGAGTACAAAGGAGATATCCAGAAAGTCCAGAACTCGGGCGCTTGGGGAGGTTATCCCGGCAGCAAGGGCCAGCCCCCAGCTTTCCAGACCGGCAGGTTGGCCATGATGCTCGAAGGCAGTTGGATGATGGGCGACTTCTATGCGTTCGGGCAGGCCAAGCTCAAGAGGTGGAACGTAGCCTACATCCCCGTTGGCCCTAGCGGCAGCAAGCAGGTCTCCGGCTACTGGCCCAACTGGCTGGCGATACCGAAAGGCTCCAACAACCCAGAGGAGGCATTCAAGTACCTGGACTTCATGAGCGTGGAGGGCGTGCAAGACTGGTTCGCTGCAGTGCCGGACATGCCCACCAACAAGAAGGTCCCCAAGAACTTGGTGCCGAAGGTCGTGGTGGAGAAGCGAGGGGATGCATTCGCCAAGCAGGTAATGGACTTCTTCCGGAAGCAGCAGGAGATCGCCACTCCGATGTGGGACTCACCAATACAGAGCTTTGCCATAGATCAGCTTCAGAGGGCCATAGAGCGCATCATGCGCAAAGCCGCCAAGCCCAAGGATGCCCTTGCCGAGGCCCAGAAGGCTTGCCAGGCCGAGCTGGAGAAGACCCTCAAGGGCTAGATCTGGCGAGGGGGAGAGATATGGTCATTAAATTACGTCATCGCTCCTATAGTCCCCTACGAAGGCGAGAGGCTTACGCCGGTCTGCTCTTCGTGCTGCCCTGGATAGCGAGCCTGCTGGTCTTCACCAGCTATCCAATAATAGCTGCCTTCTACTTCTCCTTTACCAGATACAACATCATAGAACCACCAAAGTGGGTGGGGCTCGAGAACTATAGAACTATGTTCTCGAACGATCCCTACTTCTGGATCTCGGTCAAGAACAGCCTCTACTACGCACTCGTATCTGTGCCGCTCAGCCTGGTAATAGCACTCCTGCTGGCGCTGCTCCTGAACGCCAACACCCGGTTTATAGGCATGTACCGCACGCTGTTCTACCTTCCAGCCCTCGTGCCACCCGTTGCGGGCACGATCGTGTTCATCCTTATGTTTAGCCCCGAGGGAGGACTGCTCAACAGCCTCCTAAGGATGGTGGGGCTGCCGGAGGTGGGGTGGCTGACCGACCCCCGCTGGTCCAAGCCAGCGCTGATCATCCTGAGCCTCTGGGGTGTGGGGACGAGCGCCCTCATCTTTCTCGCGGGATTAAAGGAGGTACCCAGGGTGCTGTTGGAGGCCGCGGAGATCGATGGCGCAGGAGCATGGCAGAAGTTCCGGCACGTCACCGTGCCGTTGCTCTCCCCGGTCATCCTGTTCAACCTGGTAATGGGAGTGATCTACTCCTTCCAGGTGTTCACGCCGGCGTTCGTGATCGGTGGCACTACGGGTGAGCCGCTGGACTCCACGCTGATGTTCATGGTACTGATCTACCGCAACGCTTTCCGCTACTTCTCCATGGGCTACGCCTCGGCTCTCGCCGTGATCCTGTTCCTGGCAGTGCTGTTCGTGACCTTGGTGATCTTCCGCTCAGCCAGGGTGTGGGTGTACTACGAGGGAGGGGAGAGATAGATGCAACTAGCACGTCGAGAGGCAACAAGCACCACCGTCGCCACCAGAAGAGGGCTGATCGGCAGGAGGCAGATGAAGGCGCTCCTGAGGCACCTGTCGCTAATAATGGTCTCAGCCATCTTCATGCTGCCCTTCTATTGGATGATCATATCGGCCCTCAAGGACAACGCTCAAATCTTCGCACAACCCATAAAGTGGTGGCCGGATCCCGTCCGCTGGGACAACTTCACCAGAGCCATGACTTACCCTGGTTTCCCCTACTTCCGCATGCTCTGGAACAGCATCTACTACTCCGGCCTCGTCACACTGGGGACAGTCGTCTCTAGCGCGGCCGTGGGGTACGGGTTTGCGCGCCTGCGTTTTCCAGGAAGGGGGTTGCTGTTCACCATCACCGTCTCCACGCTCATGATCCCCGCGATCGTTACATTCATCCCTACTTACGTCCTGTTCAAAGCGCTAGGCATGATAGGCACCTACGCCCCCCTGATCGTGCCCCGCTTCTTGGGTGATGCGTTCTTTATTTTCATGCTCAGGCAGTTCTTCCTGGGCATACCTTGGGAGCTTTCCGAAGCTGCCAAGGTGGACGGCGCTGGAGAGTTCAGGATCTTCTGGCAGATCATGCTGCCCATGGTCAAGCCGGCGCTGATGGTCACCGCCGTGTTCACCTGCCTGTACACCTGGCATGACTTCTTCGGGCCACTCATATACCTGTCGGACCCCAACAAGTACCCGCTAAGCCTGGGTCTGTTCGCGTTCAAGGCCCAGCGTACCACGGATTGGGATCTGCTCATGGCAGCTTCGACCTTGGTCACGCTGCCCCTGGTCGTGCTGTTTGCGTTCACCCAGCGCTACTTCCTGGAAGGCATCACCATGACTGGTATCAAGGCCTAATTTTCATGGAGGTTTCTAACATGCCACAGAAAATCAAAGCAGGACTCATCGGGTGTGGCGCCCTATCGCTGATGGGCATACTACCCCAGATCACGCAGCCGGATGCCAGGGAGAGGCTAGAGCTGCTGGCGGTATGTGACGTGGTGGAGGAACGAGCGCGTGGGACGGCAGAGGCCTTCGACGTGCCGCTGTACTTCAGCGATCCCGGTGAGCTGATCGCCTTGCGAGACATCGACCTGGTGATCGTGGCCACACCCATCCCGTTCCACTACGAGCTGGCGATGCGCGCGCTCCAGGCCGGCAAGCACGTCTACGTCCAGAAGACGATGGCGACGACGTACAGAGAGGCCTCCGAGATGGTGCGCACCGCTCGCAGGTTGGGCCTAAAGCTCGCGGCCGCGCCCGGGCAGATGCTATCGCCCTCCATACGCAAGATGAGGGAACTCGTGACGAACGGCGCACTGGGCAAGGTCTACTGGGCATGGGGGAGCACCGGTGGTTGGGGGCACGACTACGAGCCCCAGCGGCGAGGCGAGGACGTGCTCCACTCAGTGGATCCCACTTGGTACTACAAAGCCGGTGGAGGTCCCCTGGTGGACGTCACGGTCTACGTCCTCCACAGCTTGACGGGCATACTGGGACCCGCGCTGCGCGTGGCGGCGATGAGCGGGATAGCAGTTCCGACACGTCAATGGAGGGACAAGACCATACAGCTGGAGGTGGACGACAACAGCCTGCTGATGCTGGATTTCGGCGACTCCACGTTCGCTGTGGCTGGGGGCCACAGCTGCATGACCGGCAGGCTGGTCACATGGGGATCGATGGGCATATACGGCTCCGAGGGGGCTATAGAGACCTTGGAGATAGAGCCCTTGTCGGGCCACCCCAGCAGGCTGTACATAACCTCCAGCCACGGACTTGCTGAGATCGGGGGCGAGAGGGACGGGGAGTACAGACCTAACACCTGGCTGCCCTACGTGGATGCACGTCACGCCGCCATACCTGAGCCCCATGTCTACGCTGATATCATGCATCTCGTAGACTGCATCATTGAGGACAAGGAGCCCCTTCCCTCCGGGGAACACGCCGCACACGTGGTGGAGATCATCGAGAAGGGCTACGTCGCAGCGCACACAGGCAGGACACAGAACCTGGAGAGCACTTTCAACCTACCTTAACAGGAGAGGACGATGACGAGGAATCCACTGGAGATCATAAGGCATCAGGGCTACATCCTAGGCGATGGAGGCTACCTCATCGAGCTGGAGAGGAGAGGATACGTCCAGAGCGGCTCGGACCGAGAGAAGGTGGGTACGGGCAAGGGCAGTGGGCAGTACACCCCGGAGGTGGCTATAGAACACCCGGACGCACTGAGGGAGCTGCATATGGAGTTCCTAATGGCTGGGTCGCAGGTACTGCAAGCGCTGACGTTCTTTGCCACCAGGGAGAAGCTCTCGCGAGCGGGCTATGGTCCGCAGACGGAGGCGATAAACATAGCGGCGGTGCGCATCGCCCGGGAGGTGGCTGGAGAGCGTGCTTTGGTGGCCGCTTCGGTGGCCCGCACGCAGCTCTTTGAGCGCGAGGGACCGGCGGCCGCTGAGCACGCCCGGGACCTCATAGCCGAGCAGATACGCATCCTTACAAGCGCGGGCGTGGATTTCCTTATCCTGGAGACCTTCTTCCACCTGCAGGAGATGCTCATAGCGCTGGAGTGCGCTCGCGACTGCGGACTCCCGGTTATGGCCACTATGAGCTTCAGGCCCAAGACCACTGAGAGCTCGGACGGTTACACACCCGAGGAATGCGCCCGCGCGATGGTGGATGCTGGAGCTGATATAGTCGGGGCCAACTGCGAGCAGGAGCCAAGCAGGATGCTGCCCATAGTGCTGCAGATGAGGGAGGCCGTAGACGTGCCTATAGCCGCCCAGCCGGCGGCTTTCAGGACCTCGGACGCTACCCCTTGTTTCACGCGCATGCCCCAGTTCCCCGACGATCTGGAGACCATCCAGGTATCCAGGCGAGAGTTCGCCGACTTCGCTAATCACGCACTGGCACATGGCATACAATACATAGGCGGTTGCTGTGGCGCAAACGCCGCCTACATTCGGGCCATGTCCAAAGCACTCTCTCGTGCTCGCACAACGGTCTGACCTTTTCTGGCAAAATACTATCATCAGATCGAGGAGGATATATGGCAAGGATCAAGCTGGCCTACATAGGTGGGGGTAGCACGCGTGCTCCAGGCACGATGGCCTCTTTCATCCACCAAGGCGAGAACTTCGACGGCTCAGAGGTCGTGCTGGTCGACCTCAACGAGGAGCACCTGGAGATCGTGCGCAAGATAGCAGAGAAGATGGCGCGCAACCGTGGCCTCGACATCAAGGTAAGCACCACAACCGACAGAAGGGAGGCCTTAGTCGACTGCGATGCCGTGCTCACCAGCTTCAGGCCTGGGGGCTTCGAGGCCCGATACATCGACGAGAGCGTGCCGCTCAAGCACGGGGTGATAGGTCAGGAGACGCAGGGCCCTGGAGGCTTCTTCATGGCGCTAAGGACCATCCACGTCATGCAGGGGATAGTCCGAGACATGGAGGAGCTGTGCCCCAACGCCTGGTTGATCAACTACACCAACCCCATAAACATAGTGTCCGAGGCGGTCACCCACCACAGCGAGATCCGCACGGTGTCCCTGTGCGAGGGCCCTATAATATTCCCGCGGCACATAGCGGAGATCGCGGGGCTCGATCCAGACAAGGTGGATGCAGTCATGATCGGCCTCAACCACGGCTGCTGGAGCATCAAGCACCTCTACGACGGCCAAGATATGATCCCCCTACTCAAGGAGACCTACGAGCGCATGAGGGATGACCCATCCGCCGACGTCCACGGCCTGCGGATGCTCAAGCTGACCGCGCTCATGGAGTCCATACCTGCCTATTACTTCCAGTACTACTACTTCAAGGACGAGGTGCTCGAGGAGCTCCGCAACAAACCCACGACGAGAGCGCAGGACATCATGAGCTGGGTGCCGGACTACTGGCAGCACTACCGGGAGCAGGCAGAGGCCGAGGATCCTCAGCTCGATCCTTCTAGGTCGCGCGGAGGCATCCACGAGCTGGAGCTGGCCATAGACGTCATGGATGCCATATTCAACCGAAAGGATGAGGTGTGGCCGGTGAACGTGCCCAACAACGGCGCCATCGCTGATTTCCCCGACGACCTGGTGGTGGAGGTGCCGGGCAGGGTAAATGCTCAAGGCATACAACCCATACCACAGGGGGCTATGCCCAAGCACGTGTCCGGCCTCGTCAAGATGCTGGGGGAGTACCAGGCGCTGGCCGCGGAGGCGGCGTGGAGCGGGACCCGAAAGGATGCCATCAGGGCGCTGGCGAGCAACCCACTCTGCTTCTCTCTGGAGAAGGCTGAGCGCATCTACGACGAGATGGCCGCGGCGCTAAGGGAATACCTACCTGAGCGTCTGCTGAGGTAAGGGCATGAGGTTGGTGATCGCAAGAGACGCTGAGGAAATGCACGAACTGGCCACGGAGTTGGTGGCCTCAGAGATACGCTCCAAACCAAATGCGGTCGTGGTGCCAGCCATGGGCAACACCCCAATGGAGACCTACCGCCGACTGGCGGAGCTGAGGCAAGAAGGGCAGCTCGACACCTCCAGCCTGCGGGTCTGCCAGCTGGACGAGTACTTGGGCGTGTCGGATGACGATCCCAGATCCCTCTACGGCTGGCTGCGGAGGTCCTTCCTGGATCCACTGGGCATACCTCCCTCCAGGGTAAACCGCTTCCACGGGGATGCGTGCGATATCGAACGCGAGTGCCAGGAGTACGACAGGACCGTCGAGGCATGGGGAAGCTACGACCTGGTGATATTGGGCCTAGGGCCCAACGGCCACCTGGGGTTCAACGAGCCCCCCTCGGACAGTACATCGCCCACGCGGGCCGTCGAGCTGACGGAGGCCAGCCTCCTGAGCAACGCCACCTACTGGGGGGGCGTAGACCGAGTACCACGCGGGGCGCTGACGGCAGGGATGACCCAGCTCCTTGCAGCGCGCAAGATACTCCTGTTGGTCTGTGGACGACACAAGAGGGAGATACTCCATAGAGCCCTCAGCGGGCAGATGACACCCGAGGTGCCAGCATCGTTCTTGCAGGCACTCCCACAGGTAACAGTGCTGGCAGATCGGGATGCTTGGGGGAGATAGGTTTATGGGCTACGTGCTCGGGGTGGACGGGGGCAACTCCAAGACTGTGGCGCTCGTGGCCGACCTGGAGGGCCACATCCTCGGCAGCGGGCGCTCGGGCTGCAGCGATATCTACGGTGCGCCTTCGGAGCAAGCTGCGCTTGCGGAGCTGGATTTAGCCGTTGAGAGGGCGCTTGAGAGCGCTGGTGTGGCGGCGGGCTCCCTGGTAGCTGGCGTCTTCTCCCTGGCCGGAGCCGACTGGCCCGAGGACTTCGAGCTGCTCGAGGCACACGTGCGCTCTCGTGGATACGGACAGATGGTCAGCGTCTACAACGATGCCATAGGCGCGCTCAGGGCAGGATCCCCAGATGGCACCGGCGTCTCGGTGGTCTGCGGAACCGGCATGGCCATAGGCGCCCGCAGCGCGGGGGGCAGGATCTGGCACACCAGCTTCTGGCAGGAGCCCCAGGGCGCACAGGAGCTAGGGCACAAAGCCCTGCGCGCGGTGATGCGCGCCGAGCTGGGGATAGACCCTCCCACCGTCCTAAGGGAGAAGCTGCTGGCGCACTTCGGAGAGGAGTCCGTGGAGGCCTTCCTGCATGCCCTCACCGCCAGGGGCAGCCGTCGCAGGTACAACCTGGGGTCCTTCGCCAGGGTCCTGCTCGATACCGCGGTCGAGGGAGATCCCACGGCCCTCAGGATCGTTCTCGAGCATGGGAGATCGATCGGAGACTACGCATTGGCCGCCGCCCGCAAGGTCGAGATCGACCAAGAACCTTTTTACCTAGTACTTGCTGGTGGCGTGATCAGACATCCATCCAAGCTGGTGGCCCAGGCCATCATCGACAGAGTACTGGAGAGCGACCCTGACGTGCGACCAGTCTTCAGCAGGTTCGAGCCGGCAGTGGGAGCACTCCTGTTAGCCTTGGAGCAAGCAGGGGTGCTGATCAACCCTCTGGTGATCGAGGCAATCACCTGCTCACTGCCTCCAGCATCGCTGTTCGAGACATAAGCCCCAAGAGCCTATACCCACACAGGCTATATGAGGCCACCTTCTGTTTCCCCTATAGACGTGCTCCCCTTCTCTGGACCTAGATACTCCAACTCTTACCGCATTCTTATGTAGCCCTGACGATGCTCAGAAGCATGGGGCCTATCCTAATAACAGATCGATGACCGATCCATACCAAGCTCTCAAGGAGGCGATAGATGTCGAACACACGACGGCGCAACAAGCTCGTAGGTAGGGTAAGCGTGCTGCTGGGAACGTTCACCATGATGGGAGCTTTTCTAACGGCAACAACGAAGGCCTCCATCGACGACAAACTCCACGCAAACACCTCAGGGAGCCAGAACACACCCACGGTGGTAAACATACCTAGTTCTGGGCAGGGTATCAGCTCCACGAGCCTACAGGCAATCCCTGACTTCAGGACCAGGAGCTCGTAAGAGGTCTTGAGGATGGATAGATAGCAATATGAGCACAGGAGGTAGAGATGCAGGAGGTAACTAGAACCTTCAGGGCCATGAACACGGAAGTGCAGTTGAGGATCTTAGCTGGCGACGTTGAAGAGGCTCAACAGTATATACAACAAGTCGTAGCACTGTTCGGTGCAGTCGAGAGAAGGTTGAGCCGCTTCCTGCCCGATTCGGAGCTCTGGGCACTCAACGCAGCTGCTGGCAGACCGTTCCGAGCATCCAAGATGTTATTCGATGTGGTCCAAGCAGCAGTGGCAGCAGCCAGGGTAACGGACGGTATATTCGATCCCACAGTGCTACCATCGCTGATGGCCGCGGGCTACGACCGCAGTTTCGAGCTCCTAACAGGATCACAGGACCAAGAGGCCACATTGTCAACCGTCTCTAAGGCAGGCTGCTGGCGAGACATCAGGATGGACCCAGACACCAATACAATAACGCTCCCACCAGGCAGCGCTATAGACCTTGGAGGCATAGGCAAGGGATGGGCGGTAGATAGGGCCGTGGAGATCCTATCCGATTGGGTAAGTTTCGGCATCGACGCCGGTGGCGACCTGTACGTAGGTGGGAGCAAGCAAGGGCGCCCTTGGCTCATCTCGGTCGTCAACCCCAGGTTCCCCAACCGTGACCTCCTGACTCTAGGTCTTGAGGAGAGGGCAGTAGCCACCTCCAGCATAATGCAGCGGCGTTGGCTCCGAGGAGGAGAAGTCATGCACCACATCATAGATCCACGTACAGGTCTACCAGCTCAAACACACGTCGTCTCCGCTACAGTGATCGATGACTCGGTCACAAGGGCAGAGGTGCTGGCCAAATCGGCTATCATCCTAGGAGAGGAGCGGGGCATTCAACTAATCGAGGACGCCGGGGCGGATGGCGTGCTAGTGTTGGCCAACAACGACTATATTATGACAACTAATCTATCGGAGATGGTCTATGGGTAAACTGAAGTCTGCCGCTTTATGGTTAGTACTCTTCGCGCTCGGGATGTTGGTTGTATCATGGACTGTTGAGGGAGCAGTCGGCGGCACAACCAACATACCCTGGTATATCAGCAGAGCTGCGGGGCTAAGCGCCTACGTACTGCTATGGCTCAACATAGCCCTTGGGCTGGTGATACGCGATGGCGCCAGCACGGGCACCTTGCCCAGGTGGAGACTATACGACCTGCACCAATTCACCGCTCCCCTGGGTCTAGGCCTGCTAGCCCTGCACGTGAGCTCGCTGCTGTGGGACAGCTATGTAGGCTTTAGCCTACCACAGCTAGTGGTACCGATGCTATCCGCCTACAGACCCATACAGGTCACACTCGGCATATTGGCGATGTACTTGTTGCTGGTGATAACGCTGAGCTCCTACCTGGAACATAGAATCGGCCACAGAACTTGGCGCATACTCCACTACCTGAGCGTGCCAGCCTATATATTGTCGCTGTATCACGCGGTGCTCTCAGGCACCGACAGCAGAAATCCATGGGCAGTGGCTCTGTACTTGATCAGCTTCGTGATCCTAGCCTATCTCGCTAACAGGCGCTTTCGGTTCACCTCCGATCGCAGAAAGCAAGTTGTCGGGAGAGCGTGATGGGCTCAAACTCCAACGAGAGCATCGATCGGTGACGAAGATGCCTAAGGTAGACATGCCTAAATCGCTGCGGGCCCGCTTGACCACCTGGCATCTACTGGTGCTAGGTGCGGCACTGATCTTGTTCAGCTGCGTGCTCTACAGCCTGCTGTCAAGAAACCTCTACAGTCAGGTGGACCAATCACTGGTCGAGAGGGCATCCCAGGTAAGTAGGGCCATCGACCGGAGCGACAGGTTCCATAGCACAGGAGAGGCGATAGATATTCCACCACCGGACACGTTTGCCTTCGCAGATACGTTCGTACAGATATCCGACGCTCATGGCCACGTACTGGCATCTTCCGATGCGCTGGGCAGCAAGTTGATGCCTTTGGAAGGCCAGGAGGTCAGCCAGAGTATCCCTCATTTCAGGACGATCGTGCTGGCTGGAGAGAGCGTACGGGTCTACACCACTCCCGTGGTGCTAGATAATGGTACCTTGTTGGTGGTCCAGGTGGGCAGAAGCTTGATGGGAGTAGAAGGCACGCTGCAGGCAGTAAGGCTGCTGGCTTTGGCGTGCTTCTTGATCGTGATGCTCGTGTCTGGGTTGGTAGTATCGGCCATGGCGAGGTCTGCCCTGTGGCCGCTGGCACAGTTGGTGGCCACGGCACAGGCGGTGGCTCGCTCTGGCGATCTCTCCAAGAGGGTGCAGGTGAAGTACGCACACGACGAGGTCGGCAGGCTGGCAACCACCTTCAACCAAATGCTGGATAGATTGCAGGCCTCTGATAGGCACCTACGAGAGCTGCTAGCCTCGCAACGCAGGTTCGTGGCAGATGCTTCCCATGAGCTGCGCACCCCTCTTACAAGCATCAGGGGGAATGCTGCGATGCTGAGACAGGTACCCCACATGTCGGAGGAGGACAAAGCAGCAGCGTTGGCCGAGATCCACGACGAGGCAGAGCGCATGAGCAGGCTGGTCAACGACCTGCTGACGCTTGCCAGGGCCGACAGCGGCGTAGCCTTGAGAAGGGAGGTGGTCGATCTGGCTCAGATAGTGGAGGCCGGTGTCGCCCAAGCAGCACGCATGGACGGCAACAAGGAGCTATCGGTCGCTGAACTTCAGCCCATCCAAGTATGTGGTGACCCCGATGCACTACGCCAACTGCTGCTGATCCTCCTGGACAATGCCCTAAAGTACACTCCTGCCGGGGGTAGCATCGAGGTGAGGCTGGAGGGGAATGCTTCCGAAGCCAAGGTCGAGGTCAGGGATACAGGCATCGGCATATCTCCCGAGCACCTGCCGTACATCTTCGACCGGTTCTACCAAGCAGACCCAGCACGCAGCAGCGGTGGCAGCGGGTTGGGGCTGTCGATCGCGCGATGGATCGTCGAGGCGCACGGAGGCCATATCGATGTGAACAGCACACCAGGATGTGGGTCGACGTTCACAGTACACTTACCTATATATGGCACCGAGTTGCCAGCATACAAGAATTCCTTGCAACTATCATCAAGCTCTAACAGCTAGTGCAAATGTGGGCTGCAACTGTTCATCCCCAATCCGAGCACACCGCTGGGCTGATACTCCCAGGCGTGCCTGCACCGCCTGCAGATTCCCCTAGATCTCAGGCCGGCCAGTAGCAGAGATCATGCTCGCGGATCTCAAAGGTAATAGTGTCCCCGACGCGCGCAGCACCAGTAGCCTCATCACCAGCGTAGAGGTACTTAGCGCACTGGGGAGGTGGGCACAAATAACGGACCTTCTTGATGCCTAGCGCCTGACCACCCTTACCAGCCCTCCTAGGGCCAGGCACACCCCCGCCAACTTGAGGATCGCCTTCAGGTTGTGGGTGCCGTCCTGCTTATAGATCCTCTCAGGAAAGCTGCTGTCTTCCGGCAGTCGGCCGCTCAGTGCCAGGTCCACCACTTCTGCGAGGTGCAACGCGCGTCTGTGGGTGCCCTGGGCTATCTGCTCCCTGCAGCTGAAGCCGTCGGCAACGATGATCGTCGAGGGGGCGGCCTTGCGCACCGCAGGCAGCAGGACCCTCTCCCCGGCGCGCACTGAGACCTCGTAGTGCTCGCCTGATTCGAACCCGAAGGCCCCTGCCATGCCACAGCACCCTGAAGGCAGTACGTCGAACTCCACGCCCATCCTCCCTAGCACCTCACGCTCGTCACTCATACCCATGATCGCCTTGTGGTGGCAGTGGCCGTGGACAAGAGCCTTGCGCTCCAGCTTGGGCATCTGCCAATCCGACGCTCTCTTCTGCAGGAACTCGGAGAGCAGGTAAGTCTGCTGGCTGAGCCTTTGGGCGTCTTTGTCCTTCGGGAACAGGTTAGTGAGCTCGTCGCGAAACACAGATGCACAGCTGGGCTCGAGCACCACCACAGGCGTGCCGGCCTGTATCTCCTCCTCCAAGGCCTCGAGGATCTGCCGCAGCTGCCGCTTGGCCAGATCCAGCATGCCCCAGTCGTATAGGGGCCTACCGCAGCAGAGCGATCTCCTGGGTACCTCTACCTGGAAGCCTGCGGCCTCGAGCACGCGCACTGCAGCCTTCGCGGTCTCCGGCATGAAGTAGTTGTTGAACGTGTCGGCCCACAGGATGACCTTGCCCTTATGCCCACGAGATCCATTGCGCGAGAGGAACCAGGACTTGAACGTCTGCGGGGCAAAGGGCGGGAATCGTCGTCTTGCGTCTATACCGCCCACAAGCTTGCACAACCTGCCCAATACCGGAGCGCGTAGCAGTAGATTGACCACGTCTGGCGCAAGGGTCGCTAGCCGAGCCCACCAGTAGATCAAGCCCATGGAGTAGGCAGCACGGGGTCTGAGTCTACCCTCGTAGTAGTGGGAGAGGAACTCCGCCTTGTAGGTTGCCATATCCACGCTCACTGGGCAGTCGGACTTACAGCCCTTACAAGCTAGGCACAGGTCCAACGCCTCCCTGACAGCCTCGCTCTTCCATCCTTCCGATACAGGATTACCTTGCAGCATCTCGAACAGCAGCCTGGCCCTGCCCCGAGTGGCGTGCATCTCCTCCCGAGTCACCATGTAGCTCGGACACATGGTATCATCGTCGGGGTCGTTGCTCCCGTGTCGTCGACACTTGCCAACACCCACGCAGCGCAGTGCTGCCTTGGAGAAGTCCCCGTCGTCGCCCACGAATGCAAAGTGCGTTCTTACCGGGGGCGGGTCGTAGTGAGGTCCTAGCCTCAGGTTCTCATCAAGCCGATAGGGGTTGACCACCTTGCCTGGGTTCATCTTGCCCTCAGGGTCCCATATAGCCTTGAACTCCTGGAAGGCTTCCACTAACTCCTTGCCAAACATCTTCTCGAGCAGCTCCCCCCTGGCCTGCCCATCACCATGCTCACCCGAGAGCGAGCCCCCGTAGCTCACCACCAGGTCAGCGGCTTCGTAGATGAACTCCCTGAACTTCCGCACGCCATCGGCCGACTCCAGATCGAAGTCCGTGCTGGTATGCAAGCAGCCCTGCCCGAAGTGGCCGTAAAGCGAGCCATCGTAGCCGTACTTGTCCAGCAGCTTCCTGAAGTCGCGCAGGTAGTCTCCTAGCTTCTCAGGTGCAACCGCCGAGTCCTCCCATCCCGGCCACTCCATGCGCGTGGTGCCAGGGATAAAGGTAGTTGCTCCCAGACCAGCCTCGCGCACCAGCCACATCTGGCGTTCCTCATGGGGATCATCGAACAGCTTCATGCTGGGAGAGGGTGACAGCTTCCGTAGGGCCTCCATCATCTCCCTAGCTCTGGTATCCGACTCTTCTTTGTCCTTACCACCGAACTCCACCAGCAGCCAGCCATGCCCCTTGGGCAGCAGCTTGATGCTGTCGGGGTGCAACCCCTGCATGAGGGAGTAGTCTATGAGCTTCTCGTCCAGACCCTCAAGAGCTATGGGGTCGTGCTCGAGCACGTCCGGCACATGGTCGGCGGCCGTGAAGACGTCCTCAAAACCTAGCACCACGAGGGTACGAGCCGGCGGGCTATCCACAAGCCTCAGCTTGGCATGCAGCACGGTCACGCAAGTGCTCTCGCTGCCCACCAGCGCCCGAGCCACGTTGAAGCCGTGCTCGGGTAGCAAGTGCACTAGGTTGTACCCCGACACCCTGCGGGGGATGTCGGGGAAGCGCTCGCGTATGAGGTCCGCGTATCTGTCCCGCAGGTCCCTGAGGGCCGCGTAGATCTCCCCGCGCCTACCGCCCTCGCTGATGATCTGCTCCAGCTCGGTTTCGCTGGTGGGGCCCACCCACATGCGCAGCCCGTCGTAGGTCAATATCTCCAACGCCTCCACGTTGTCATCGGTCTTGCCGGCCATCACTGAATGGACGCCACAGGAGTTGTTGCCTATCATGCCGCCAAGGGTGCAGTGATCATGGGTAGCAGGATCTGGGCCGAAGGTGAGGTGGTATCGCTCGGCCGCACTACGCAGTTCGTCCAGGACCAACCCGGGCTCGACCACAGCATACCTCTCGTCAGGATTTAGATCTAGCAAGCGGTTGTAGTGCTTGGACATGTCCATGACTACCGCCACGTTGCAACACTGACCGGCCAGGCTGGTACCACCTCCCCTGGATAGGATCGGCACCCCGTACCGCCTGCAGGCCGCCACCGTCTCGACCACGTCCTCAGCTGATCGGGGCAACACCACGCCCAGGGGCACCTGCCGGTAGTTGGATGAGTCCGTGGCGTACAGCGCTCTGCTGCCGGCATCAAACCTCACCTCGCCGCTGATGCGCGAGGCGATCTCGTCGCTCAGAGATCGCAGATCATCCTGGGTAAGGTACAACATCTACACAGTCTCCTTTCCTACTGTATGCCTAGCCCACCACCAGCCAATCGACGGCCCTGGGTAGCGGCTGCGACAGCATCTGACAGCCCGTGGGCATCACGAGGACGTTGTCGTTGAGGCGCACCCCTCCACTCCCCTCTATATAGGCCGCAGGCTCTATATTGTGAGTCATGCCGGCACTGAGTACATCTCGGGATGTTGGATGCAGTCGAGGCAAAGCTGAGTGGTTGATGGCTTGCAACCCAACCCCATGCCCCAGCCCGTGTCGAAAAGCCTCCGCAAGTCCGGCATCTCTCAGAACTCGCCTAGCGACCGCATCTACCGACCTGCCCTCTCGTCCCG
>JBHORE010000163.1:0-5804 GCA_042408415.1 Thermobaculum sp. | reverse complement strand
CCGGTCCAGCGTCACGGCTCCGTCCGCGGCGCACAGCAGCACCGTGCGGCGGGTCCCATCCGGTGTGGCTCGCACGGCGATCTCCAGCTCTCCCCAGCCGTCCGGCCAATCCACCTCGAGCTCCAGCTCCATGCAGCCGTCGTCGCTCGGGGGCAGATCGATGGACCGCCCATGATCCAACAGCATCCTGCCGTGGAACAAGCGCTCGTGGCGAAGGCTGGACAGCTCGGACAAGGGCGGGAAGCGCAGGGTGCCATCCGCCCTCAGGTGCACCTCCCTGGGCAGCGCCAGCGCCCCGCACCAACCGCTCTCGGCCGTGGGGCCGAACGTGGAGAACCAGGGCATCCAGGGCCAGGAGTTGGCCCAGCCCAGCAGCACGCGCCTGCCATCGGGGGTAGCCAACGACTGGGGAGCGTAGAAGTCGAAGCCGCAATCCATCTCCCCCATCCTCTCCGGGAGGAACCTGCCGCGCTCGTAGTCGATGTCGCCCACGAGGTAGAGCCCTCGAGTCTCCCCCATCCCCATCGGGGAGAACATGAGCACCCATTTATCCTCCAGGGGGAAGACATCAGGGCACTCCCACATCGTCCCCAGGCTGCCATCGCTTTCTGCCATCACCCCCACGTAGCGCCACCTTCTTAGGTCACCGGACCTGTAGAGCAGGGCCTTCCCCCGCCCGTCCCTGCAGGAGCCCACCACCATGTACCAGCTGTCGCCGTGTCGCCACACTTTGGGATCACGGAAGTCCGGCGAACCATCCGGAGGGGGCCCCGGGATGACGGGGTTGCCGGGGTACTTGTGGAAAGTCACGCCATCGTCGCTGTAGGCCATGCACTGGGACTGCCGCAGCTGGCCATCTTCGAAGGTACAGCCCGTGTAGAAGAGGTACAGCAGCCCATCGGACTCGACCGCGCTGCCGGAGAAGCATCCTCCCCGCTCGTGCAGGTCGTAGAGCTCGCTCGGCGCCAGGGCGATGGGCAGGTGCTCCCAGTGTACGAGGTCCCTGCTGCGCGCGGGTCCCCAGTGCATAGGGCCCCACTGCGGCCCGAAGGGGTTGTGCTGGTAGAACAGGTGGTAGTACCCCCCGTAGTGGATGAGGCCGTTGGGGTCGTTCATCCACCCCGCCGGCGGCATGAAGTGGTAGCGCTGGCGCCAGGGAGAGCTCACGGCCTGCCCCTCCAGCTGCCTGCGAGCCTCCTCTGCCCTCCTGATCCTATCTGCATGTGTACGCGACCTCTCTTGCACTATAGCTTCCCCTCTACAAGTTCCAGGATCTTGACGCTGCGGTAGTCAAATATCTGCTTGAGCTGCAGCCTCACTAATGGGAAGGCCAGCTCCCCCAGCGGACTCAGGGGGAGCCTGTAGCGCACCGTGTCCGTCATCAGGGTGTAGCCGCCCAGGGGCTCGAAGCGGTGCTCGTGGATCCAATCGCGATACGGCCCCTCCAGCTGCTCGTCGATGAACCTGTGAGGGGGCTCCCAGGCGCTGATGCGGGTCAGCCAGCGCATCGGCACCCCCATGAGCTGCAGCCTGTACTGGATGAGCGTGCCCTGCCGCATCTCGATGGGCGTGGGAGTGAGTATGCCGAAGCTCAACCAGGGAGGGGTGATCGCCTCCAGGTTCTCCGCCGCGGCGAAGAACGGGAAGACTTCCTCCAAAGTCCCTCTGATGAGCGTGTGCCTACGCAGCACGTGCCACAACATGCACCTCCCAGATCCTACAGATTATACGATTATAGCTCAAGCCCGGATGCGACTATTTACAGCCTAGGGGGAAAGTATTACAATCCAGGCAGAATGGCTACCCACGCACAGATACGCGCCAGATCGGACACCACTCGACTGCAGCCCGTGGGGCTGGCGGGCATAGCCGCCGCCGCGCTCTTTGTGGCGCTCTGCGGCATCTACTGGGACGTCACCTGGCACGTGGTCTACGGGAGGGACTCCTTTTGGATACCGCCCCATCGGGTGGTGTACGCCGGCGTGGCGCTGGCCTGGCTGGTGGGGGTGATAGGTGCCCTCACGATGCGGGGTCGAGACAGGAGGGTCTTTCTGGGGTTCTGCATAGGCGTCCTGGGCCCCACCATACAGGGAATAGCCGCCCCGATCGATAACACCTGGCACAACACCATAGGGCTCGATCCCACGGTGTGGAGTCCACCGCACCTGATGGGCATAGTGGGCGGAGGGGTAGGTGTGCTCGGGATGTTGCTGGCGCTGTCCCCGTATATCAGGGTCGAGAGGGGAAGCATGCTCTCGGCGAGCTTATCTCGGGCCGAGTGGGTAGCTCTCCTCCTGTTCGGAGGTGGATTGTCGCTCGCACTCTTCGCACTGGGGGACCTGGACTTCGAGTTGGACAACCAGGATTACCTGCTGTTCCCGCTGATGGCAGGCGCGCTCTCGGCGCTGGTGCTCTTTGCAGCCGGCAGCTACTTCCGCAGGCCCGGAGCCGCGACGCTGGTGGCGCTGATCTACATGGTGTTTCGCTCACTGGTCCTGATCATAGTGTGGCGGATGGGTTTGAGCGACGCGCTCACTCCCCCCGTCTTCGTGCTCGCGCCCGCGGTGGCCATAGACCTGGCTCACGCCATGAACCCGCGATGGGGGGTCCTACTGGGCACTGTGCTGGCGGGCCCGGCGCTGCTGTGGGGGGAGTGGCTCTACCGCAGCCTGTTCGACACTTACCCTTGGAGCTTCCTACAAGTGTTCGCCTCCACCACCACTGTGGCGGCGATCGCGGCCATAGGTGGGCTCGCCGGCATATGTATCGGGAGCATGCTCCGAGATGGCACCCCTACCCCATACCCACCGGCCTCGGGCGAGTAGTGCGCATCGGACTTGCCTCCTCCTCCCTGCTTAGTGTATCATCTCTCTACATCCACTAGATCACCCCTGGGGAGGCAAGATGATACCCATCAAGGACACGGTGCGCGCGCGGGAGTTCCCGGTGGTCACCGCGGCGCTCATAGCAGCCAACGTGCTCGTCTGGGCGCTCGAGCTCAGCCTGGGGCCCCCCGGCCTGGAAGACCTCGTGTGGCGGCTCGGGGTGGTGCCTGAGCGCTTCCTGCGATCACCTCTGCCCTTCGAGTGGGTGACGCTACTGACGTCCCAGTTTCTCCACGGCAGCTGGTTTCACCTGGGCAGCAACATGATCGCGCTCTACATCTTCGGGGACAACGTAGAGGATCGGCTAGGGCACCTCAAGTTCCTGCTGTTCTACCTGCTATGCGGCGTGGGAGCCGGCGTGATGCACATCCTGCTCAACTCGAGCTCCGGAGTGCCCGCGATCGGCGCCAGCGGGGCGATATCCGGCATCATGGCCGCCTACCTGGTGCTCTTCCCGCTGGCGCAGGTGGTGACCATCACGTTCTTCTTCTTCCTGCCGCTCTTTGTGGAGGTGCCGGCAGCGATATGGATCGCCATCTGGTTCCTCTCGCAGCTCCTCAACGGCCTGTTCTCGTTGGCCGTTAGCGAGGTGATGCTGGGCGGCGTCGCGTGGTGGGCGCACGTGGGCGGCTTCCTGACCGGCCTTGTGCTCGCCAAGCCACTGTCGAGGCCGGCCTACAGGTACCATCCAGACGAATATTGGCCCTGGTAGGAGGTTGCGTATGCTTGAGATCTTCTGGTTATTCCTGATTATCAGCTCGCTCCAGCCCGTGATCCGTCAGAAGTGGCTGGAGGCGCAGCGCATACGCTCCTTCAGATCGCTGGAGGAGCGACGGCACAGCCGGGTGATAGTGCTGATACACCGACAGGAGACGATGAGCCTCCTGGGATTCCCTGTGGCTCGCTACATAGACATAGAGGACTCCGAGGCCGTGCTAAGGGCCGTGCACCTGACGGATCCCAGCGTGCCCATCGACATGATCCTGCACACCCCGGGCGGTCTAGTGATAGCAGCGGAACAGATCGCTCGTGCCCTGAAGGCTCATCCCTCCAAAGTCACGGTGTTCGTCCCCCACTACGCCATGAGCGGCGGCACCCTGATAGCTCTGGCTGCCGATGAGATCGTCATGGGACCGCACGCCGTGCTGGGGCCGGTGGATCCCCAGCTGGGGGAGTACCCCGCGGCCTCGATCCTGAAGGTGGTGGAGCAGAAGCCCCTGGCCGAGGTGGACGACCAGACGATCATCCTGGCGGACGTTGCCCGCAAGGCGATGGGACAAGTACGGCAGACCGTGCTCGATCTGCTGGGCGACAAGATGCCGCAGGAGAGGGCCGAGAGGCTGGCCGATCTCCTCTCATCGGGCCACTGGACGCACGACTATCCCATCACCGTCGAGGAGGCGCTGAACATGGGCCTGCCCGTCAGCACGGAGATGCCGAAGGAGGTGTACGACCTCATGCAGCTTTATCCCCAGGCGGGACGCAGGCGGCCATCGGTGGAGTACGTGCCGATCCCCTATAGCCCTCGCGAGAGCCCGGCGAGAAGGCCCGATTCACACAGGTCTCAGGGCTAGCGCAATTGGCGCAATTATTGCTATCCTGATTGATGGCTATGGAGTTCAAGGACTACTACGAGATACTAGGTGTGCCCCGTAACGCCTCGGATAAGGAGATACGCCAGGCGTTCAGACGACTGGCCCGCCAGTACCATCCCGACGTCAACCCGGGCAACAAAGAGGCCGAGGAGCGCTTCAAGGAGATCAGCGAGGCCTATGAAGTCCTCTCCGATCCGGAGAAGCGCAAGATGTACGACCAGTTCGGTGCCCGGTGGCGGGAGTACCAGGCGGCGCAGCAGGCCGGGCAGGCGACCGGGCAGGGGTTTGACTGGAGCGACTTTGTGCGCGGGCAGGGCGGCGGCACGCGCTACGAGTACCGCACCTTCTCCGAGGAGGACCTGCGCGACCTCTTCGGAGAGGAGCACCCGTTCTCGGACTTCTTCGAGACCCTTTTCGGCGGAGGTCGTGGCAGGACGAGCACCCGGCAGCGGGCTCGTCCTGGGCAGGACGTGGAGCAAGAGGTACAGGTTACCCTGCGCGAGGCCTATACCGGCACCACGCGCCTGCTAGAGATGCAGCTGCCCAATGGGCAGACGCGGCGCATAGAGGCCAAGATACCCCCGGGCGTGAACACCGGCACGCGAGTGCGCATAGCTGGCCAGGGCATGCCTGGCGCAGGGGGAGGCCCACCGGGCGACCTTTACCTAGTGGTACGGGTGCTGCCGGATCCGGCCTTCGAGCGCGAGGGCGATGACCTGAAGACGAAGATGCAAGTGCCCCTCTCGACCATGCTCCTTGGAGGGGAGGTGCGTGTCCGCACGCCTGATGGACGTACGCTCGCCCTGCGCATACCCGAGCGCACCCAGGACGGCCGGGTGTTCCGCCTGCGGGGGCAGGGGATGCCGCGCCTGAACAACCCGAACCAGAGAGGAGACTTGTTGGTGGAGGCGCACGTGCACCTGCCGGAGAGGTTGACGCCCAGGCAGCGGGAACTACTGGAGGAGCTGGCACGCCTCTCGGAGGGAGAGGCCACCCAGGCGGCAAGCTGACGAGCTTGGAGGTTGAGGTTGGACCGAGACGAAAGGCTGACCTACTACAGGATAGAGACAGCTTCCCAGGTTGTGGGGATACCCCCTTCAACTATCCGCTATTACGTGCGGGTTGGTCTGGTCAGGACCCGCCGTGAGGGCAGGGAAGAGCTGCTGGATGAGCAGGAGATAGCGAGGCTGCGCCGCATCCGTAGGCTGCGAGAGGACCTCGGGATCAACACCGCGGGAGTAGAGGTCGTCATGCGCCTGCTGGACGAGCTGGAGTCCCTGCGTGCCAGGCTTGCCGAGTCCCGCTAGATCCAGCCTACTCCCCA
>JBHORE010000162.1:0-5357 GCA_042408415.1 Thermobaculum sp. | reverse complement strand
CCTGGCGACTGTACATTAAGAAAGCATAATCCCAATCATTACGAAGTATCTGTTGTATAGTCCCCTCACTGGTCGAAACCAACTCGACGTTATCAACTCTAAAGAACTTGCCTGCTCTAGAAGGAAGCTCGTCCACCAGAGTCGGAGCCAGATTTCTTATAAGTCTGTGTGTAGGTAGCACCACCAGTCCAGGATCTTCGAAAGCAACCAAGCTCATAGCAACATAGTTATAGGCAGCATCCTCATAGTTACCATTCTGGCTTCTACGCTCATCCCTATAAGCCAGAGCGGTCTCGTAGCGGTGATGGCCGTCTGCTATGTAGATCTTGGAATCCCTCATAGCATTATGGATAGTAGCTAATTGCTTAGCATCGGTGATTGCCCAGACCCTATGCTCAACATCAGGTTCGAAAGCTACAATCAGGGGATCACCTGCGGACACCACCGAGGCTATTACCTCGGTCACTGGTGGCTTCTGCTCATAAAGTCCAAATATTGAGCTGGGAGCTACATGGGTGGCCCTCAAGAGTTCAAGTCTGTCCTTCTTAGGACCAGCGAACGTACGCTCGTGAGGGATCACCACACCGGCTTCCCAAGGCTCCAGGCGAACGCCTGCTACCAATGCAGTACGAGTGTAGTTCCTGCCATGGCAGGTAAAAGTCTGCTGATGCACAAACATAGCAGGCTCAGGAAAAGGTCGTAGAACCTCAGAAGCTACCCATTCCTGAACAAGCTTAGCAGCTTCCTCGTATGGATTTGAATTACTGTGGGCAGAAGGCAACTCTATGTGTATAGCGCTATAAGGATGCCTTGCCCTGTAAATAGCACACTCTTCGGCGCTAATTACATCATAAGGTGGAGTGATTACAGAAGAAACATCTCCAACCAATTCGGCGTTATATATAAATGGGAGAAGTGGACTCAGCTCTGCCAAAAGGTCTACCTCTAGTTGTTTCTCAGGTCAATTGTAGTAATCGTAAAGAGCTGATGTCCAGTCGCAACCTTTGGCATACTAGCTGCTATACACTCTTGGTAACTACCTGTATAGGTACTATGTCTTGAATTGCCAAGCTGTTATACTTATTATGAAAGCCAAGTAGGCCGCAGGCCCGGAAATGGAGTTGGAGTTATGAACCAGAGTGAAATAAGGGAAGTCAAGGAAAACCAGGCCAGCGAGACCCAGAGGCAGCAGCCCAAGGTCAAGACTTATGACCGTTGGCAGCTATTCTTCCTGGATAGATTGCACAGACTTTGCCTGCTTAGGGAACAGATCGATTCAGGCAACATTGAGGACTACAAAGTAAACGCACTCAAGAGAGCCATCTTCTCCACCCTATTGGACTGCGACGCGGCAGGTGTGGGCGAAGAGGCTCGACAAATGCTGTACGGCCCTTCTTATAAAGGCAGCAAGCCACAACAACAATCCGAGTAATAGCAATTTCTGTAGATAAAACTCGAGGGGCGGGAGAAGATAACTCCCGCCTTTATTGCTTTATAAAGCCGTTTATCAGCGTATAATACCTCCTGTACAACTGCTTGGAGACTCATATGCAAATCGTCGTATGCGTGAAACAAGTACCAGATCCCTCTAAGGTTGATCTAAAGATAGATAAGCATACACTCCGGGTAGTCAGAGAAGGGGTACCTAACGTCATGGATCCAGGAGATGAGGTAACTCTGGAAGGGGCTTTACGCCTAGCAGAGTCTACCCCAGATAGCCAAATAACGCTGGTATCCATGGGGCCGCGGAGCGCCGTAGAGCCTCTACGGATGGGCCTTGCCATGGGAGCAGATGCTGCAGTATTGGTTTCGGACGAAGCCCTAGAAGGCGCGGACGCTTTCGTCACGGCACGAGTATTAGCATCAGTTATATCTACCATGCCCTATGACTTGATAATGACCTCGACTGAGAGCTCAGATGCCTCAAGTGGGTTAGTACCTGGCATGCTAGCCAGTCTGTTAGAGATATCGCACATCTCGTTGGTAAGAAAGATCTCTCCGAATGACAAGGAGCTGAAGGTAGAGCGGCTAACGGGAGAGGGCTACCAGGAAGTTGCGTGTAGTATACCGGTGCTGCTGACTATATCCAGTGGAGCTTACACCCCAAGGTACCCAACTTTGCGGGGTATTATGCAGGCAAAGAACAAACCGATAAAGATACTGAGTGTTGTCGAGATAGGACTATCCTCAGATGAGCTTGAGAATACAGAAGAGGTCATTGAGATTGTAGAACCCCAAGGAAAAACAGAGCCCCAAATAATTACAGATATCAATGAAGGGGTGGATCGTATAATTACCATACTCACTCAGAGGGGGCTGCTATGAGCAACGATATCTGGGTATATGGAGAACATAGCAACGGCAAGCTCGCCGAAAATACCTGGGATATCCTAAGCAAAGCCTCTGGTATGGAGCGCACATCATTGATATTACTTGGGGCAGAAGCAGACAGAGTGGTAGACGAAGCCTGCGAGGCAGGCGCCTCTGAGATAATCATAGATGCCGACCCTAGGTACGACGAATATTTGGCTGAACCACATGCCAGAACCCTGCACAGGTTAATAAATCAAGATACGCCCCCTAGAATGCTATTGTTCACATTCGATCCACCTTCAAGAGATATCGCCTCCAGACTAGCCTCAAAGTTGGGAACGGGCGCACTTTCCAATGTGCTGGATATTAGTGAGGAAGATGGTCTTACAGTGGCTACTATACAATGGGGATGGAGTTACACTGCCAAGTGTAGACTCAAAGGCAAAAGCCCTCACATACTTCTGATAAGACAAGGCGCATTTTCAGGCCATTCCCTGAAAATGGCGAATGCAAATAACGCAGAGGATATAACCAAGCACATAAGTATGTTCGAGCCGGATGAAACCTACCCACGAGTGATCAGAAGTACAGTGGAAAGAAAACCAGGTCCCACTCTTACGAACGCTAGGTTAGTCATAGCTGGTGGAAGAGGTATGGGCAGTGCGGATAACTTCAGGCTCATAGAGGACTTAGTAGCTATGCTAGGTGGGGCTATTGGCACTACAAGAGCTGCTGTCGATGCTGGTTGGCGATCCTACACCGAGCAAATAGGGCAGACAGGTGCTAGCATCAGACCTGAAGTGTATATAGCTTGTGGTATATCCGGTGCTGTGCACCATATGAAAGGTGTACGAGGATCCAAAAGTATAATAGCTATCAATAAGGACCCAGATGCACCTATAATGCGTATGGCTGATGTAGGGATTGTTGGCGACGCCGTGGAATTGCTAAGGCTCCTACGAGAGAAGTTGCAGGAAAGACTTAGCAAGTGAAAGATGCTAATCGTTAGCCCCCCACGCTCCTTGCTCCACAATTCTACCGTCAGACATCAGCATCTGATGAGTTATAAAGGCTGGTATATCCTCGTTATAGTGGCTGGTAAGTACTAGACTTGTGCCATTTCTAGCTATATAACCAAGTATCTTCGATATATTTGATCGTGATCTAAGGTCCAAGCCGTCGAAAGGCTCATCAAGCAGAAGTAACTTAGGACTATTGACGAGTGCCCTAGCAAGAAGCACTTTCCTCAATTGGCCATGCGACATTCGACCTAAAGGTTTACCAGATAGCTCTTCAAGCTCCATAAAGTGCATAACTTCCCTAACTCTGAGCATCTGCTCTTGAGAAAAAGATCTTTGGGGTTCGAAAGAAGCCTCAAATCCTGAAGCTATGACCTCCTCAACAATAAGGTCTCTCCTAAAAATCTCCTGCATCTCAGGAGAGTAATAGCCAATATACTTCTTGATCTCCCACAATCCGAGCCTATCTAGGCCAAGCCTGCTGATGGTTCCTCCCAAGGCGGGTCGATAATCTCCCAAAATGAGCCGGAGGAACGTGCTCTTACCTGCTCCATTACCTCCTCGGATAATCCAGTGCTGACCAGAATGAAGTTTCCAATTTATACCTTTCAGCACTTGACGATTATTTATATATACATCTGCTCCCTGAATCTCTATTAAAGATGGACTTTCGGTAGTCAGCTGTTCATTGTAGGAATGAAAACCTTCCTCCCAGACATTAGTCTGTTCGCCATCTATTTCAATCTCCTGAAGCAGGCGATGGTATTCGTCTATCCTCCCATGCCAGGCTACCCTGCCATCCTGCAAGCGGATCACATGGTTTATAGATGGAAAGACATCCTTATCTCTATGAGAGGATATCACCATCGACACTCCAGATAAGGCTATCTGTTCAAGCATATTTAGGACTTCTCTCCTGGTGCTGGGATCCAAGCCAGAGCATACCTCATCAAGCAACAGAAGAGCAGGCTGTCTAACCATAGCTCTAGCTATCAACACCTTACGTAACTCGCCATAGGACATCTCTTGAATCGGCACATTCATCAGATTACGGATACCTAAACGATCTACCCAGCACCGAGCAAGAGAGATCTGGACAGCATTCAAAGGACTGTATAGTAGGAAGTTATCTGAGAAGGCAGACAGTACCACTCGCCACCCGGTAAGAGAATACTCAAGATTTTTGAGTTTAGTTTGTAGGTCAGGAGAGACAGTAGCTATGTGCTGCTTGGCATCTATAGGGCTCCTGCTAGGAGCACCTATGAAGTTATATGTACGGGTCCCAACCTGAGGCTCTGGCCATAGCTCGGCTCCTAAGATTCTCATCAAAGTGCTTTTCCCAGAACCATTCGGGCCAACCAGCAACCACTGTTGTCCACGTTCGATAGTCCAGCTAATATAGTGCAGAACTCTTTCCCCCTGCAGAGAAGCACAGATACCCTTAAGCTCAACTAAAGCATTCACTCCCTAACCTCAGAAGCAACAGATATGAAAGGAGGATCATAACAAATGATATCGATCAATGCGTATTACGCACAAGCATAAGTAATAAGATGTAGTACTTACTTATAACCTTGACCTTCTAATCATGGCAGAGGGTAAAATCCACTGGGCACACAAAATAACATATCAGGGAGTTGAAAGGTGACTGTTAAGATAGGACTAATCGGCTGTGGAGGAATCGCTCATCAACATGCGAGAGGGTATACAAAGTACCCAGATTTAGTCAAAGTAACAGCGGTATGCGACATAGTAGAGGGTAACAGGCAGGAGATAGCAGACATCGTTGGTGGAGCAGAACAGTACAGTGATTACCACAAGATGCTGCAAGAAGCAGATATAGATGGCGTAGATATACTCCTACCACACCATCTGCACAAGGACGCCATCGTCGCAGCCGCGAAAGCTGGTAAGTACATCATGTGTGAGAAGCCTCTATGCTTGAACATGCAGGAGGCTGAGGAGATACGGCAAGTAGTGCGTGAGAACGGTGTTACCCTCATGTGTGCCCATAACCAGCTGTTC
>JBHORE010000156.1:0-3642 GCA_042408415.1 Thermobaculum sp. | reverse complement strand
GCTGGCTGGCACTGGGCGGTGCGGCCACACCAGGCACCATAGCCAGCTTCCTCAACTATGCCCGACAGTTCCAGAGACCGCTCAACAGCTTGGCTAACCTCTACAACCAGATCCAGGCAGCGATAGCCGGTGCCGAGAGGGTCTTTGAGGTGCTTGACGAGGACCCTGAGATGGATTCGCCCAACGCGACACCTATAGGTCGTATCCGGGGGGAGGTGGTGTTCGAGGACGTCTGCTTCTCCTACGACGGGCAAACGCCCGTGCTCAAGCACATCAGCCTACGAGCTGAGCCAGGGCAGACTATTGCGCTAGTGGGGCCCACGGGAGCAGGTAAGACAACCATAGTCAACCTGCTTGCAAGGTTCTACGAGGTGGACAGCGGGCGCATCACCCTCGACGGCAGGGATATCAGGGAGATCCGCAAGGACGATCTGCGGCGTCAGATGGGAGTAGTGCTGCAGGACACCTACCTGTTTGCGGGCACGGTGATGGACAACATCCGCTACGGGAGGTTGGATGCTACGGACGAGGAGGTTATAGCCGCCGCGAAGATCGCCGAGGCCGATCAGTTCATCCATCGACTGCCCGACGGCTATCACACAATGCTAGCAGAAAGAGGCAGCAACCTCAGTCACGGCCAGAGACAGCTGCTGGCCATCGCTCGGGCGGTGCTAGCCAATCCGTCCATCTTGATCCTGGACGAGGCCACCAGCAGCGTAGATACCCGCACGGAGCGCCACATCCAGCGCGCCATGCTCAAGCTCATGGAAGGCAGGACAAGCTTCGTGATCGCCCATCGCCTATCGACGATCCGCGATGCCGACCAGATACTCGTCATCAACCACGGCGAGATCGTGGAGCGCGGCACTCACGAAGAACTGATGGCACAAGAAGGCTTCTACTACAAGCTCTACTCTCGTCAGTTCACCTTGGGCATACCTGCGGGCGCTCAACAGGAAGAATCGCTCGCATCTTAGTTGTAGATCATACTTGCTCAGGAGGTATCTGTCTTGAACGAGGAAAAGATGAGGATATTAGCTATTCCCGGGAGCCTAAGACGCGGCTCCTTCAACCGACTGCTGCTACTGGAGCTAGTGGAAGTGCTGGAAGACGCCGCGGACGTGGAGCTGTTTGATCTCCACCACATACCGATGTACAACCAAGACACGGACATCGACGGTGGCCCGGAGGCAGTGCGCGACCTCAAACGCAGGGTGCGAGAGGCCGATGCCGTGATCTTCGCCACGCCAGAGTACAACGGCTCCATACCCGGCGTGCTCAAGAACACCATAGATTGGCTCTCGCGACCGGCAGGGCAGAGCGTGCTGCGCGACAAGCCTGTGGCCGTCCTGGGGGTGAGCACCGGTAGGGGGGCAACACAGAGGGCGCAAGAGCACATGAGGTTCGTGCTCAACCGCATAGGTGCTAAGCTGTTCGATACGGTAGAGCTGTGCGTGGGGCAAGCTGGTGATCGCTTTGGGCCCGATGGCAGGATTCACGACGGGGCGTTACGAGAGCAATTGCATGATTTCGCGGACGAGATGATCGCCTGGCTGGAGACCCACGATCTGGCGAAGGCCGTATGAGCACTATAAAAACAAATCTAGCAGGAGGGGTAACATGAGCAACTGGCAAGATGGTTACGTACAGGGCAACGGCATAAGGCTCCACTACTACAGGACAGGCCAAGGGGACAAGCCACCTGTGCTGTTGGCACACGGCTTCTCCGACGATGGCCTGTGCTGGACGCGCGTGGCCAAGGCCTTAGAGGCAGATTACGACGTGATAATGGTCGATGCCCGAGGTCATGGTCTATCCGACGCTCCAGAAGGGGGCTACGACTCCCTAACGCAGGCCGGAGACCTGCGCGCGGTCATAGAGGGCTTGGAGCTTTACAAGCCAGCAGTGATCGGACATTCAATGGGTGCAGCTAACACTTTGGCTCTAGCCGGCAGCTACCCTGAGGTACCTGGAGCGATAGTGCTGGAGGATCCTCCAGCCTGGTGGGTACCAGATAGCCCTCGAGGTTTCAACCCCGAGTGGCAGTCCCGCATGCGCGAATGGATCACCCACCTCAAGAGCAAGACTCGTGACCAGCTGATCGAGGAGTGTAGGCAGCAGAATCCATCCTGGTCAGAGGATGAGCTAGGACCTTGGGCAGACTCCAAGCTGCGCCTCAGCGAGAAGGTCCTCAACAGATCCGATCCACCCCAGATCGATTGGGAGCAGACCACCAAGGCCATCAGGTGCCTGGCGCTGCTCATCACCGGAGACAACGATAGAGGCGCCATAGTAAGACCTGAGCAGGCGGAAGCATTACGGGCTCTAGTACCTCAGCTGGAGATCGTGCACATCCCAGGGACCGGGCACAACATCCGGCGCGAGGGTTTTGATACGTTCATGAGCGCCGTGAGCGATTTCTTGCGGAGGTGGGCACGTTCTCGTTAGACCCAATCGCTTCAGCTAGAGCGAACTTAGAAAAGCTAGGCGCGATACGTGTCGTGCGTTTATGGAGGTAAAAGCGTCTTGGAAGCTGATACGGCAGCACATACTAAGGAAGTACACCCAGACAAGGCCCCTACTGCAGTTAGATCAAGGGTATTGGACGAGAGCGGGCCGATGTGGAGGCAGATGCTGGGATTCCTGCTGCCCTTGATCCTGGGCAACGCCCTACAGTCGGTGGGGCAGCTGGCTGGCAGCATCGTCCTGGGCAGGTGGATAGGAGTGGATGCCCTGGCAGCCGTGGCCAACTTCTTCCCCGTCTTCTTCCTCTTGAACTCTTTTGTCATCGGCGTCGGCGGCGGCGCGTCCATCCTCATAGGCCAGGCCTGGGGTGCCAGGAACTACGAGCGCATGCGGGCCGTGATCGGCACCACCCTGGCGTTCGTGTGCCTGCTGGGGATAGTCCTGGCAGTGGGCAGCAACCTGCTGGTGTGGGATCTCATGCGGCTGCTGGGCACACCTTCCAACATCATCGCCGACAGCGTGAGCTATGCTCGCATCATCTTCAGCTGTCTGCCGCTGCTGTTTCTGTACTTTGCGTACACCACCTTCATCCGGGGCACCGGCGACTCCCGCACTCCCACCCTCTTTCTGGGGGTGAGCACTGGGGTCAACCTGCTGCTGCTGCCCATCCTGGTGTTCGGTTGGGGACCTGCTCCCAGGCTGGGGATGTTCGGAGCTGCATGGGCCACGGTGCTGGCCTCCACCGTCTCCCTGGCGGTGATGCTGGTGTACCTACGCCTGCGCAAACACCCCCTGCAGCTGGACTCCTCGGTGATGCGCCACCTGCGGATCGATCTCAAGCTGTTGGGGTTGCTGTTGAAGCTCGGCATCCCCTCCAGCGTCAACCTCATCCTGGTGTCGCTGTCGGAGCTGGCGGTGATCTCGCTGGTCAACCGCTTTGGCTCCTCAGCCACGGCCGCCTACGGCGCGGTCAACCAGGTGGTCAGCTACGTGCAGTTTCCAGCCGTCAGCTTGGGGATCACGGTATCGATCTTCGGGGCTCAGGCGATAGGAGCAGGCAAGCTGGAGAGGCTGCGCAGGGTGCTGCGCAGTGGTGTGGGGCTCAACTACGCCATAGGGGGGCTGCTGGTGTTGGGAGTGTACCTATTTGCTGGGCAGATCCTGGGGCTGTTCTTG
>JBHORE010000151.1:0-1984 GCA_042408415.1 Thermobaculum sp. | reverse complement strand
TTTGTATATCTCGTCTACGCTTGCTTTATAGCTTAGTTGTTCTACGTATGGAGCTGAGCGTGTGTCTGCCCACAGGTAAACTGGAGTGATAGCCTTTCCTCTGGAATCGATACCCATGAGGCTATGCCAGAAAGACGTCATAGCTATTGCAGCTGGCAGAATGCCATACTCCCGAGCAGCTGATAGCGATTTATCTATGACAGCACAGACTTTCGTGAAAGCCTCTTCGGGATCTAGCTCAGATCCACCATCTGGAGTGGTTGTCGGTGAGTGCTGGATGGCATATAGGGTTCCACCAACTATAGATCCGGTGGCGTCTATCATGCAGGAACGTATAGACGATGTGCCTACATCTATACTCAGAACACAGGGCTTTGACAGTTTATGGGACATGGGAAACTCTGGTAGTGTATTTTCTAGAATCTTCGCATAACTTGAACTCTAGGGCAAGGTGTGTAAGGGGTGTTGGAATAATGAGAGAAATCGAGGTAAAGCTTAGGGTTGAGAACCCGGAAGAAGTTGAGGATAGACTCAGGGGGGCAGGAGCTATGCTCAGGGAAGCGCATGTAGAAGAGGTTGACCGGATATTCAGGGATGTTAACGGCGATCGTCTTGAGGGGCAGCTTTTACGCCTGCGCACCTCTGCAGGTAAAAACACCCTCACATGGAAGGGTGTGCCTAAGTTTAAGGGAGGAGTGAAAGAGAGAGATGAAGAACAGACAGGCGTAGAATCAGCAGAGGCCATGATCGAGATATTAAGGCGTTTGGGCTTCGAAGTCGACCTTGAGTTTTCCAAGGTGCGCAACTACTGGGAGCTAGAGGGGTGTGTGGTGAGCCTGGACAGGTTGCCTTTTGGGACCTACGTCGAGATAGAGGGAGAGGAGTTGTCAATAAAGAAAGTAAGGCGGCTGCTGGGGCTGGAGTCTGTAGAGGAGGTGAGGCTCAGCTATCCTGAGATGGCCAGAAGATACCTTAGAAAATGATGACTTGACAAAATGTGTGACAGTAATGCATTATCCTTGTCGTGGGAAGATAGCCAGATATACAAAGTACCATATATTGGCGACCATACTTAGGTCAAATTAGTTGTTATATTTTTCCGGTCCCGGGGTTATAATAACCATCATGTAGAGCCCTGTTAGTGCGGAAGTACAAGACGAGGGGTAAGAAGGGATCTGTAAGCAAGGTAAGGGGGTGATCATACCGAAGCTAGTCCTTAAGCTGTATGTCAGGTAAGTCAATTGCGTTTTTCTTTATGTAGGGCAAATCAAATCTCTTAAGATTACAAAGGAGGTACAATGGACAGCCACAAGCGCTCTTTCAAGATGCTGCTTGCCACAGGCGTTATGAGCCTGTTTCTGGCTGCGTGTGGTGGCGGAGGAGGTGGCCAGACTCCTACTCCGAGTGCTGCCAGTCCGTCGCCCTCACCTGCAGCTAGTCCAACGCCTGCGGCCTCACCGATGGGCAGTCCGACACCAGCTGCTTCAGCTACACCTGCAGTATCTCAAACTCCGACGGTCTCGGAGACCCCTACTACTGGTGGGCAGACCGGTGGCGGACAGGCTTACAAACTCGGTCCTGCTCTTATGGGAGGTGGGGCTGAGAATCCGGATGCAGATCCCAACGCCACTCTAACTATAGACTACGCCAAGGGGGCTCAGACCTTCGACCCGCAGGTTGAGTCCTTTGTCAACGAGATCCAGGTAAGCTCTCAGGTGTTCGCACCGCTTCTGGCTCTCGACAAGGATAACAACCTAGTCGCGAATGCCGCGGAGAGCATGACCGTTTCTCCTGACGGCAAGACCTACACGTTCAAGATTCGTTCGGGCATGACCTACTCCGATGGTAAGCCTACCACCGCTAAGGATTACGCTTACGCCATCAAGAGAGCCTGCGATCCGAACGTGAACGGTAAGTACTCTTCGATACTGTACGCCATCCAGGGCTGCCAGGCTTGGCGCGAGGCCGATCTAGAGAAGGACAA
>JBHORE010000150.1:0-38392 GCA_042408415.1 Thermobaculum sp. | reverse complement strand
GTGACCGCAATAGGTAATCCTAGGGCATGGGCTATCATCCTGATTTCCTGGAGTGGTGAAATATAGGCCGAACCAATAGAGGATGCCAAGATGATAGATATAAAGGCTAAGATCACAAGAAAAAACATGACACCACCAGCTCTGAGCCAGTGGTAACTCTTTGTAATCTCAGAGCTGGTGGTTTGGACTTGACTGCTCATGATTAAAACCTATCTTTCACCAAATACCTCTGGATGAATAATAGCAGCAAGCTGCTTTATAGCTTGAGTCAACCTCGGGCCCGGCGTTGTATAAAGATCAGGGTTGACAGGTACTACCCTATTTTTCTTTACAGCTTCGATAGTACTGAAGCCTTCCCTGCTCTTCACATCCTCAACTGTAGTCGGGTTGAGGAAATCAGGACCCACAAAGCCCTTGACATCCCCTAGGATTATTACCTGAGGGTTACGTCTCACTATAGACTCATAACTCACCTGTGGAAAAGGATTCTTGACACTACCAAATATATTTCGCCCTCCCGCGATGGTTATCATTTGGTCAACCAAAGATCCAGCACCATAGGTATAAGGCTTGCCTGGAGTACTAATGTCTGATTCGAAATAGACCCTAACTTTTGGCAGTTTGCTGGTCTTAGATTTCACCTGCTCGACAGTATCCTCCAGCTGAGAGGCAAGTTTATCCGCCTCCTCGGTGTGGCCTGTAATCCTACCTAGATCTCGGATATGCCTTACCACCTGGTCTATGGTGCCTGGATACCCCATATTGATCACCGTTATACCAGCATCCCTTAGGGGCTTATCTACTATCTGCTCAGCCCCTAGACTACTTAGTACTAGATCCGGTTTTAGAGAAACTATCTGTTCTATATTGAATTTCTGGTACGTGCCTTTTATCTTAGGTTTCTCGGCAGCCTCTTTAGGATAACTAGTAAACTGATCCACAGCTATAACCTGATCACCCGCACCGATAGCGAATACCGTCTCATTATTTGAGGGAAATAGCGAAACTATCCTACGAGGCTGAGATCTCAGAGTTACTTTATGACCAGTAGCATCCGTATAGGTAAAAGGATACCCATTCTCCGAGGAACCACTGGTAGATACTTCCGTCGCTGCTGGTGTGGTAGAAGCCGTGACCGTATTTTGAGGTGTAACTGTGGGAGAAGGAGATGTAACCGGAGTACCCCCCTGAGTCTCCTGTGGAGTTTCAGTAACAGAAGACACAGGAGAGGTTGGTGCAGCAGAAATCAAAGGGGTTGGAGTTGAGGAAACGTTCTGTTGTCCACAAGAGACTACCAGCAAGGCTAGAGAAGTAAGGATTGTAATCAGAAATGCTAGACGCCTAACCACTTCTACCTCCAGAGAATCTTTATTTATTCAAAGTTTGGGCGCCTAGCTGGCGTAAAACTAACAAAAAAGCCTTGCTCCCCATTTGGCAGCAAGGCGCACAATCTGTTAGATTACAAATCTCCCAGCGGCGCCCTTTGCTCGAAGGGTTGCCTGCTGACACCGTGAGGGCAGGTATTCGGGCTCAGCAGCAGACTGCTTACCGTTGCGGCACAGCGCCGGTCTCTAACCGGACTTCCCCTGTCACCTCACTGCCTTTATTTAGTTTTTGCGGGCATAATTATGCCCATATCCAAAGACGAATGTCAATGCTTTAGAGACCATCTACAGACAACAATTGAACAAAAAACCTCCTATAGTGTATAATTCCCCGTCCTAGTAAGATCACTATTGATTGAAGGGGTATTTGACTGTGCCCAAAAGAACCTATCAGCCTAAGAAGAGAGTTCGCTTAAGAGAGCATGGATTCAGGGCCAGGATGAAGACTCTGGGAGGGAGGGCAGTAATAGCTGCTCGCCGCAGGAAGGGTCGCTGGCGCCTTACAGCAAGCGATAGCAAGACCTGGAAGTAAGATCTACCTTGGATAGGCTGCATCGGCTTACCTCATCGAAAGACTGGAAAGAAGTCAGAAAGAGAGGTCGATGCAGCCGCAGCAGTTTTGCTACTATTTGCGTGTTATTCGAAGGCGAATCAGAGAAGTTTGGGTTTGCGGCTGCCAAATCCATAGGATCGGTAGCAAAAAGGAACAGGGCAAAACGCAGACTCCGAGAAGCGTTCAGACAGACTTATAAATTGGGCAGCAAACCTTGTCTAGTTATAGCTATAGCAGGACCAGAATGTCTAACTATGGACTTCCAAGAACTAAAAAGCAAATTAGCCCAGCAGCTTTCGGATTTAGGGTTGCCTATATATTAGGAGAAATTCTTAAGTTTACCGCATTGGGTGCTATAAGGTTCTATCAACTTACTATATCGAAAGCTCTTCCTCCATCATGCCGTTTCTACCCTAGCTGCTCCCAGTATGGTTATGAAGCTATCGAAAAATATGGTATCTTCAAGGGAGGATGGTTGACCATCAAAAGGATATTGAGATGTCATCCCTGGTCAAGAGGTGGAGTTGACCCCGTTCCGTAATCGTAATTTATACCAACTGATTATAATTTATGGGTGGTAGTTCTTAAGGACTAGTTTAGAAGGAGTAGTTAGTTTTGCATATACCTGGTTGGAACGCACTAATACAGTTAATCACAGATGGGCTATTGTTCTTCCAAGGACTTACTGGAAGTACTGCGTTAGCCATAATTCTGTTCACCATAATAATCAAGCTTATATTACTACCACTGTCGCTGCCTGCACTAAGAAACTCTAGGAAACAGCAGCAGATTGCTCCGCTAATAAAGCAAATTTATAAGAAACATGGCAAAGACAGAGCTGCTATTAGCGCTGAGACGATGGCCCTGTATCAACAGTATGGCATCAACCCCATGAGTGGTTGCTTGCCTCTGCTAATACAGTTCCCAATATTCCTTGCTCTATGGCGGGCAATAATACACCTCAGCACTGGCAGTAATGTTGGAGGTCTGCTTTGGATAGATAACCTTGCGAGGCCTGACCACATCCTGCCTTTTCTAGCTGCATTAGCACAATGGCTACAAACTAGGATGGCTATGCAGCCTAAAGACCAGATAATAGATCCCCAACAACGTAGCATGAACTCTATGATGCAGATTATGCCTCTAATGGTGATTTTCATAGGCTGGAACATAGCAGCGGGCGCTGTGCTTTACTGGTTTGTATCCAGCCTATTTAGCGCAGTGCAACAATACTTTGTGACCGGATGGGGCTCACTGGTAGATATGTTTCCCTTCCTACCAAGGAAGAAGTTCCCTCCTCTGGAGCCTATCAAACCCAAGGAAGGGCAACCAGCTAGAAAGAGCTTCATGCAAAGGATGCAGGAAAAAGCTCTCGAGATGCAGCAACAGCAGCAGAAGTTACAAGCTCAAACAGCAACAGCTTCTGCTGCCACAGCTACAGATACAAGACAGGCGAATAATGAGGAAGTTATTCAGGAAGCTGAATTCCATAGCGGTATAAGATTCACTGATGACGCCTGGGGACTACCTGGTGCACCTGGAACCTCAGGCAGCAGTGCTTTAGCTGCGCTGGGTGCACCATCCAAGCCTCAACAAACAAATAAAGCTAAGAGAAACGAATCCCAAAAGAAAAAGAAAAGATAACTAAGGGCGTGGAGGTAATTTGGGAAATTGGAAAGGCCTGAGAAAGTAGAGATCTCGGCTACATCCGTGGAGGATGCGATACAGCTTGCTCTTGAACAGCTTGGTAGATCGAGAGATGAGGTTGATATAAAAGTCCTGAGGTATCCAAACGAACCTGACGAGCATGGCTTTATAACGGACGAGGCTCTTGTGTCAGTTAGCGTCAAGAGCAGATCCTCTGAGCTGCCAGAAGATCAAGAAGCTGAGAAAATTAAACACTTGCTCACTCCTGATGAAAGGGAGGCCGTCGCCAATCTCGGTCAGGAAGTCATGAGCGACATTCTGCATCACTTAAATTTAGTTGCAAGTTGCAAGATCAACCAGAGGAGCCTAAGGCCAGACCAAGCTGAGTCTCCAGTAGTTCTCGAGGTAGAGGGAGAGGACCTGGGAATACTCATTGGTAGAAAGGGAGACAATCTGGATGATGTCCAGTTTGTGCTGAATCACATAGTTCAAAAGAAGGTAGGTTATTGGCCAAACATATTGCTTGACGTGGCGGGCTATAGAAGGCGAAGAGAGGCCGCTCTCAGGGAGATGGCAAAGAGGGCTGCAGCACGTGTGGTGAGAACAAGACAGCCCTATAGCTTTGAACCCATGCCTCCCAGAGAGAGAAGAATTATCCACTTAACCCTCTCACGGGACAATAGGGTGAGATCAGAGAGCTCTGGAGAAGGCGATGAAAGGCACGTAGTCGTCTATCCCAATCCTAGGAGACCTAATGTCAGCAACAGAAGAAAGTCCTGATTTCCTAATACTTGGACACGTAACCAAGGACATACTAGAAGAAGGCTATGTCATAGGCGGTACAGCCACCTATGCGGGAATCGTCGGCATAAAGTTAGGTGTTCGCACCGCCATAGTAACCAGCTGCGACAACGATATTGATGTAAATGGAGCTCTATCTGGCGCTGAGGTTAAGGTTATACCTAGCCAATACTCCACTACATTCGAAAATATTTACATAGGGAATAAGAGACAGCAGAGGTTACTAGCTAGAGCACTTCCAATATCGATTGATGATGTTCCGCCCAAATGGCGACAAGCCCCAGTGATACTACTTGGGCCTGTCGCCAGAGAGTTGGAAGGCGACCTATTCGATGCCTTTCCTCACGCCCTGGTAGGTATAACCCCTCAAGGAATGATGCGGGGATGGGGAGACGATCATAAAGTATTTCCAATCCATTGGAAAGAAGCTGATAAGCTTTTGAAGCACGTACAGGTCGCTATTCTTAGCGAGGACGATCTAGTGGATGAATCCGATTTAGATATGTACCTCAATACTGTTCCCACAGTCGTAGTTACAAGAAGCGATAGAGGAGCAACAGTATTTCACCAAGGTCAGGAGAGGTCATTTCCGGCATTTCGTTGCAATGTAGTGGATGCTACTGGAGCAGGTGATGTGTTCGCTGCATCATTCCTTATAGAACTATACCGTACAGGTAGCCTAGAGCACGCTACCACTTTTGCAAATGCAGCAGCTTCTTTTGCGATCGAAGCCGTAGGTCCTACCGGCATACCTACTAGGGAAAAGATCGAAAAAAGAATTGCCAAAGCCTGCTACATACTAGCAGAATAAACTACTGAGTAATCTGCTAAGATCTCATCAAACAACTTTAAATCTTCTAACCCTTGCTCGAGTTGGCACTACCCACAGCGAATACTGTGGGTAACGGATCATAACTGCTCGTAATATTATCATCTAAGATGACTTCTGTTCCCTTACGCACAGTACGCTCTATTACCACATCAGCTCCTGCGGAAGCGTATAGATAAGTCTCGGTCTTGCCAGATTCTAATGTTGGGTCGGTCCAATATATATCGCCTATAGGCTGAACTACATTTTCTATGACAGGTGGTTTTACATCAACAGACCAACCAGGATCGGTCCCATAAAGATTCACCTGTACAGTCTGGTCCTGGTCTGAGACGCTGACCTGAATCAGAATAGCGGCAGACGTGCTGTTCGTAAATCTCAGGTCAGTACCCGGAATAAGAACCATAGCGTCGGTCCCCGGTTGCTGGTTCTCCTGTTGATAGAAATCTAATCGGTAAGGCATAGAATGCCTTTCTAGAATTGGCAATCCTGCATAGAGCGCGGCCCTGAAAACAGTTGTAGCCACCTGATTGATACCCCCTGGCCACCCTTGTAGCTCCAGCTTGTTATCCCCGACAAGTTCGGGCTTATAACCTGCTGATTCTGAGATCTTACCAATAGCATCAGCAAACGAGAAATCGCTGCCCGCAGGTATTACATAACCATTGATAGCCTGAGCCGCCCTCTTGATGTTATCTATACGTTCTGCTCTCGACCCTCTAAATCCCGATATACCCGAGGCTATAAGCTCCTTGATACCAAGCGAAGCTACGTTGTTCTCTGATATAGCTGGGCTGATACGTGAAATAGGGAGTTGCACCTGCCGAGAGTTCGATTTAGCAGCTTCCTGTATTAGGCTAATAGCTCGATCAATATCTAGTCTCCTGCCCAGCTTTCCTGGAGCGAGAACAGACAGATGCCCATTATCCCATCTTAGTCGAGCATTTACAGGTTCTGAATTTATATCCTTAGCAACCGAATCCAGGTAATTCTCTAGTTCAACAGGATCCAAGTAGACATCTAGCTCAGTGTTACCTTTTACCTTCACAGGTTTACTTCTAAGCCAATCTTGGAGCTTATCGGTAGTTATCTGCCATTCCTGTTGGTTGTCGCCAACTAACGTTATAGGGGATGAAATCATGCTCTTAGCTAGTGATTCGGCCTTACTGACTTCTTGGCTGCTGATAGTACCAGCAGTAGTGTACACAGCGATGCTAACAGGCCCCCTAGACATCCTCCTTAGAGAAGCTAAAACCTTGGATTCGGTTTCAGGCTGAAGGAAAATATAACCAGCTCCTCCACCCTCTATTTGAATGTTGCCATCAGAGACTTGGATGGAAGGATTTAAAGGATCACGATTGATTTGCCTACCTATGTCTGATAAGTAGCCAGACAACCTACTTTCATCTATACGCATGACAATGGGTACAACCTCTGGAGTTTGCTGACCAATCAGTGTGCGAGCAATAACTAAGATAACTGGATCTTCTCTACCAGCTCTCATAGCCCTGTTGACGGTGGCTTCTACGTCTATCGTAAGTCCTATGTCCTCAGCGGCGGGATGCCATTGGAGCTGACCAAAAGTCAGTACAACAGGGTTATTCAGGTAATCCTCTAGAGAGGACTCCAGCTTTTCCTTGGCATCATCCTGAGTAAGGGAGCCTACAGCTATGTTCCCGACCACAACCTGAGGGTATATCCTATCTGAGTAAGCTCTTGTAATAAGAAAAGCTGAGCCCAACAAAACCACAACAAAGACGGCCAGTACTGGCAAAGCAGCACGAATAAGCCTAAGTAGAAATGATCTACTGTATGGGTAGTTTCTGAGTTCAGAGGCCTCTTCTCGCCAAGATTCTATTTCCCTCGCGACGATCCTTTCCATTTGAGCCCTGCGGGTCTCACGCGCTGAAGGATGATGACTATGAGGATTAGTTGGGAATCGCCAGTCTTTGTAGTCACGCATGCTTTATTCTATCTTGCCAGTCTAAGCTTTACAGCTCCTAGAGTTAGTATGTCACCCACATTCACAGGAGAGGGTTCAATGACATCTTGACCGTTAACTAATGTACCATTGGTACTACCAGCGTCTCGAATGTACCAAGTGCCATCCCAAAGATAGAGAATAGCATGCTCTCCAGAGACAGTAGGGTCATCCAGGACTATAGCGTTAGATATCTTCCTACCAATAGCAGTGGTGGGTTCAAGTGGGAAGACAGTTCCTGGTCTTAGTCCTGTACGTCCTGGGTCTACGACTACAAGTTGACCAAACCTGCTATTTTGAGACGTAGTAGCAGTAACTGCTCTAAGCTCCCTTAGAGCTATCCTTACCACCTCAAAGAGGAAGATATATAGTAGGGCTACGAATCCCACATTGAGAAGGAACACAAGTAGATCGTAGTTTATCCTCACTGCGGTCCTTCCCAAACCTCTATCTCAAACTGAACCTAATGTCTACACTACCCAGGGTTATCCTATCCCCGTGTTCCAAGGCCTTCTCCCTAATCGCGTGGCCATTGACGTATGTGCCATTAGTACTATTTAGATCTTTTATATACCACTCACTACCACGGAGGTATATCTCGGCATGATGCCTGGACACCATTGGATCTTCCAGAATTATCTGATTATCTAGTCCTCTGCCTATGGATGCACGGCCGGAAGGAGATAAGTGGAATCTTTGACCGTTTTGGGGGCCACTTATCACTGTCAAGAAAGCAGATGCTGGCACCTTCGGCCGTGCTCTAGTAACCTCTATAGGTTGAGTAAATTCAAGCTGTGGGTCGATCTCACCAGGCCCCAGATCTTGCAGATAAGACTCCACATGAACTGAACCAGGCTTGACATTTGGATCAGAAATTATCTCGACTTTAGGCTTAGTAACGAGTGTCAAATTATGAGCCCTTGCCCTGTCTTGAATATAAGCTGAAAAATCACGCTCGAGAGCTGTCTTGAAACGCTCAAATGGCTCATAATCTCTAGGATGCAAAGATACTTGGTAGTAATTAGGGGCCAGTATCTGGCCTAGTCCCACAACCTGATTGGTCTCAAGTTCCCTTTCGAGACGATGAGCTATTTCAGCTGGCTGTACTCTAGGCCTAAAGATGCGGGTGAAGGCCCCCTCGAATAAGGCCTCTAACCCGCTCTCCAGGCGCCTGAGTACGCTCACCTACTACCTCCACGGATAGCAACCAACTTAGGCGCTCTCCTCGAGTTGTTTGCTATCTTCCCATGTCACAAGCTTAGGCTTAGATCTATTACGTATAGTATCCCCATCAACAATACACTTACGTACACCGGTCAGGGAGGGTATCTCGTACATGGTCTCCAGCAAGACTTCCTCTATCGTGGATCTTAGCCCTCTAGCACCCGTCTTGCGAGCTATAGCCTCCTCAGCTGCAGCTTCCAGAGCATCGTTTGTGAACTGTAGCTCCACGTTATCGAGAGCCATGAGCTTCTGATATTGCTTTATAATCGCGTTCTTGGGCTTGGTCAGTATATGGATCAAATCCTCCTTTGTCAGAGGATCCAAAGTAACCACAACAGGTAATCTACCAATGAACTCAGGGATCAGCCCAAACTTCAATAGATCCTCTGGGATGACATGCTGGAGCACCGAACCTTCAGATTGGCCAGAGTCATACTCGTGCCGCGCAAAACCTAGAGATCTCTTCGCGCCTATCCTCTTGGCTACTATGTCTTCCAGGCCCTCAAAAGCACCACCACAAATGAACAGTATGTTAGTCGTATCGATTTGTATAAATTCCTGATGAGGATGCTTGCGTCCGCTTTGTGGCGGTACATTAGCAACTGTTCCCTCTATGATCTTCAAAAGTGCTTGCTGTACACCCTCACCTGATACATCCCTGGTTATCGAGGGATTGTCACCTTTACGGGCGATCTTATCTATCTCGTCTATGTATATGATTCCACGCTCGGCCCTTTGGATATCCAGATCTGCAGCTTGTATCAACCGCAGTAGTATATTCTCGACATCTTCACCAACGTAACCAGCCTCGGTAAGAGCAGTAGCATCAGCTATTGAGAACGGCACATCCAAAATCTTAGCTAAGGTCTGAGCAAGAAGCGTCTTACCGGAGCCGGTAGGCCCTATCATAAGTATGTTGCTCTTCTGAAGCTCCACATCATCGATCTGCATATCTGCGGCAACGCGTTTGTAGTGGTTGTAAACGGCCACGGAAAGGGTTTTCTTTGCCCTGTCCTGCCCCACTACGTAATTATCCAGAAGCTCATAAATCTTCTTAGGAGGCGGGATTCTAGATGGCGCCGGCTCTCGGCGGAGTCCAGCCGACTCCTCTTCATCTATGATCTCGCGGCATAGATCTACACACTCATTGCAGATATAAACCGCGCCCGGACCTGCTATCAACCGGCGTACATCTTCCTGGCGTTTGCCGCAGAATGAGCATTTGTAGCTTGATCTGGAACTTCTAGAATTGGACATTTCCTCTCCCAAACTAAGTAGTACTCTGCACGTTACCTGCAGGTAGCTGCTTTGTACTTGCCATTATTTCGTCAATAATACCGTATTCTTTGGCCTCTTCGGGAGTCATAAACTTCTCCCTGTCGAAGTCGATCTCTATTCTCTCCAAAGGTTGGCCAGTATGCATGGCTAGTAGCTCACGCACCCTGCGCTGCATCCTGATTAGGAACCTGGCTTGCTGCTCCACGTCAGCTGCAGCACCTTGTGCCCCACCACTCGCAGGATGCATATGTATAGTGGCGTTGGGCAGAGCATATCTCTTGCCCTTGGTACCAGCAGCAAGCAGAGGTGTAGCCATACTAGCCGCCAAACCCATACAAATGGTCACGATATCAGGCCTGACAAACTGCATAGTATCATATATTGCAAGACCAGCTGTGATGGATCCTCCAGGGCTATTTATGTAAAACTGTATATCCCTCTCAGGATCTTCGGCATCCAGAAACAGCAGTTGAGCAATAATAAGATTTGCTATCTGATCATCAATGGGGGTTCCAAGGATAATTATTCTGTCCTTTAGAAGGCGAGAGTAAATATCAAAAGCCCTCTCACCTCTATTGGTTGTCTCTATTACCATAGGAATAAGCGATCTGAGATCGGTAACCATTTCTCTATCCTCCGAAAAAATAACACCTCTACTATCCATTTTAACAACGCAGGCAAGGATCTAAAGCTTATGGCTTATTTTGCCACCAACTACACACCCTTCTACGCCTTATGAGCCTCGTCATTATCCTCAGCTTCAGACTCTTGAGACTCTTCAGAAGCCTGAACTAAGACCTCACCTTCAGCAGCTACCTCGCTTTCATTGGCATCCCCTTCGGTATCATCTATGGCCAAATTCTCAGCATCTACTTGTGACGCTGAGGAGGCAGGAGTTTGCTCTGAGCCTTCACTTGTCGATTCCTCTTTAGGATAAAGCGGTTCTCCAGTGGCTATTTCCACAATTCTGTCGAGGAACCGACGATCGTAAATATCAGCCCTTATACGATCACGCCACTCCTGAGTATCCAGCAAGGCTCTTGCCTCGGCGCGCTCAGATTCGTCTATACGCTCTGCGATCCTATCTATCTCTCGCTGAATTTCGGATTCATCGACCTCTATATTTTCAGCCTTTGCTATTTCCGACAGAACTAAGCGCCTTGTCAGCCTCTTCTCGGCGTCAGGACGTAGGGTGTTTCTAAGATCCTCTATAGTCTGCTGAGTAAATCGTAAGTACTGCTCGAGAGGTATACCTTGAGCGCTGAGGTTTTCACGAATATGAGCCAGCTGATGATCTACCTCATGCTCAATAAGTACCTGAGGCATATCTACCATAGATGTCTCTACCATCTTCTCTATGACTTCATTTGCCACTCTGTCACGCTCCTCAGCTTCCCTTTCAGCCTGGAGCCTCTCCCTAACCTTCTGCCTAAGATCCTCAACGCTCTCAGCACCCAGTCCAGTCCTCTTAGCAAAGTCATCGTCCAGATCGGGAAGCTGAAGCTCCTTTATGCTCTTTACAGTAACCTTATACTTGACAGGCTTACCTGCATACTCCTCCACAGGATAGTCCTCAGGTAACTTCGACTCAACCTCGTAGTCTTTACCCTCTTCCGCACCCTCTAAAGCTTTCTCAACATCTTCAGGTAGATAACCTCTACCAAGGACTATAGTAAGATCCTCTCTCTTACGAGGCTCCTCGCCTTCATAATGTTCTTCTATATCTACGACAAGCTGATCACCGTTCTTGGCAGGGCGCGCAGGATCAGGAGTAACCCACACCCCCTCTCTTTCCCGAAGAGATTCTATATACTTATCAATATCCTCATCAGTGACACTTACCTCACGACGCTCGACACGTACAGATTTATAGTCCCCTAGCTTTACTGTGGGTTCAACTGGAAGCGTGACTTCAAACCTGAAAGGCTCACGCTCAAGCAACTTAAAAGCCTGAGGCTCGGCTATAGGGTTTATCTTCTCCTGCTCAACAGCCTGCTCGATAGCATTGGGCACTATCTCTCGGGTGGCCTCCTCAAAAATAGCTTCCTCCCCTAGGTACCTTTCAATCAATACCCTAGGAGCTTTCCCCTTTCGGAATCCAGGAATAACCACTCTGTTAGCTAGCCTACGATAGGCTCTATCTATCTCTTTCTCAACAGTTTCTTTATCTACCTCTATCTCGAGTCTAACTACGCTACCAGGAAGTCTCTCAGATTCGACCTTCACCAAAGACTCTAACCCCCATATAGTCTTGTTACTCACTGACTTATATCAGTGGGCATAATTATAGTATTACTTATAAATACCCGGCGCGCAATTATATCACCTCAGGGCTCATTTTGGCTTTAGCCGCCCAGAGTGTAGCCACGCAACCTCCTAAGTGTGGAGGGGTCGAGAACTAATATATGGTCATGCCATTGAATTATAGTCTCCAAACCCGACAGTCCCTCAGCCTTCTTGAGAGCATTGCCCAAAGTAATTCTACGACTGTTCCAATAAATATATCTGTGTCTTCTAGAATCTGCCTGAAGATCTCTTAGATAACTAATCAGTTGGGCTTTTGTTTTGATCTCTGTCATTTCTTTCCACCTGTAATACGATGAGCAACAATTTTCCTGACAGCTCCATAGAGACTAATAAGTTATGAGTCGCCACCTAACATTTGGGACGAGTACGGTAGAACCTCAAAGCGTCCATTGATACCATCCCCCAGCCCATTTTCGACAGTGGGACTGTAAACTTGTGATCCCTTTTGGAGCTGCAGATAAGCAATTGATTCTCCTTCGAGATTTCTTAAGCATCCACTATTAAGATGCCCATCCAGGTGTTAAGTAGGTGTGAAAGAATAGGAAATTGTCGTCAAGAAGATGTAAAATTACTGATCGAAACCACCCTAGGAAGTCCAGCCAAGTCTTTAAGGACGACAATGTTGGCATCGGGGTACCTGAGTTTTACTTCTTGCCTTAGTTTGTCAACTAACCTTGGATCCACCTCTAACAAGCAGTAGGCGCCGTATGAGCAGCGTCTTGGTAGTTGATCCAAGAGCTTTCTTATATACTCCAAACCATCCTTTCCACCGAAGAGAGCAGTTCGTGGCTCCCATAAAATCACATCGGGTTGAAGTGAATCAGCCTCAGATTCGGGTATATATGGTAGGTTAGCAACTACCATGTCTACCATCTCATGCACCGGATCCAGAAGATTACCTTGCAGGAGAAATACTCTATCTTGCACTCCATGTTTCTGTACATTCCTTTGAGCAACATCTAGCGCGTCGCGTGAAATATCAGTGGCAACAACCTTCACATCCGGACGTTCTATAGCAATAGATATAGCGATAGCCCCTGATCCAGTACCCACATCGGCAACTACAGCTCTCTTTGGAGCGAGCTTTTTTGCAAGATCAACAAGCATCTCTGTTTCAGGTCGTGGGATAAGTACTGATCTAGAGACACAAAAAATCCTTCCATAGAACTCCTTGTAACCTAGGATGTAGGCTATAGGTTCGTGACGGGACCTACGCTCGACTAGGCCAAGAAACTTCTCTTGGTCGGGGGAGCTTACCTCTTGATTCAGGTTAGCTAACAAACTGGTCCTGTCAGTTCCTAAAACACTAGCAAGAAGGAGTTCTGAATCTAAAGAAGGATTTTCTACCCCAGCGGCTTTCAGCCTATTCCTTGCTTCCAGAAGTAATTCTCTAATAGTAGCCATAACGAAGAGCTATTAAAAAATAAAGGCGGAGAGGGTGGGATTCGAACCCACGAGGCGGGATTTACCGCCTACGCGATTTCCAGTCGCGCGCACTAGACCAACTATGCGACCTCTCCGCGTATCTAGGCTCAGGAAAACCCTGAGCGGAGGGGGTGGGATTCGAACCCACGAGGGCTCATCGCCCTGCCCGCTTTCGAGGCGGGTGCACTAGTCCACTATGCGACCCCTCCAGCGTGTTAGTATACCAAACTACTATATAGGCGTTTCAAGGGTACTACCTCTCAGCGGTGTTTTGAGAACCATAAAGGGAGTCCCTTACAAACTTATGTAGATAATTCCAGTTGTTGTTCTTGGGATAGAGTATATACTGTCCGTCGCTGCTCATGCCCTGATCGAGGGCATTGTCCAGCCCTAATACCACTGATCTCTTATCATCTATTTTTCTACCAAATATACTTGCAAGATCCCTGACCGATAGATTGGTCTTTATATCGTCTTGCACAGCATCAGCAAGCTTGAACCCTCTTATAATCCCGGATGGCGACAGCAGCTTACGCTTAATAGCAGATACCACTAACTGCTGTCTAGCGGCCCGCGCAAAGTCGCTGGACTCACGAGGATCATTTGTATACCTGGCCCTGGCATAACGTATCGCTTCTTCGCCATCCATATGTTGCACACCCTTTTTGAAACGTATAGTAATCCATTTATAGTTTATTCTCGGATTATCATTGGCTGGATACTTCGCGGTAAAAGACCTAGGGACATTTACATCTACCCCTCCAAGTGCATCTACCAGATCTCTAAAGCCATTGAAATCGACCGTCATCCAACCTTGAATGGGAATACCTAGTGCATGAGATATATCCTCTGCCGCCGCTGCCGCAGCCTTGCGATGATTACGAGTCTGCGCAAATGCGTAAGCATAGGCGGCGTTTATTTTACGATAGTAGCCAGAGCCATAAGGCGATTCTATCCATAGGTCTCTAGGAATGCTAAGACGAGATGCAGGGCCTCCACTTAAAGGCACGCTGTATATCATCAAGGAATCAGTCAAGTAAGCTCCATCATGATTACCACCGCCATAACCCATGACTAATAGATTAAAGTGGCCTTCCTTACTAGCTAATTGGTTAATATCTGACTCCAAGGCACCCTTGCGGCTAATTGCCATACTGAAAGCATTCGCTCGATTGTAGGCAAATATGCCAAACACCACGGTAGCAATGATCAATATTACTAGTACTAAAGATGCTAACTTTATAACCCTCATCTTATACAGAAAACTTCTCCTAAGTAGTCGAAACTGTTTAGTTACCTCCAATAATGATAACGAAACATATAGAGATTAGTTTTTCGGCATCGTTATTGCTAATCCTATTTTTACAAAGATCCTTAGGAGAAGACGACCATGAACTACGTAGTAAGCAAAGGCATGGATGTCATAGATGCTGCTGGAAGCAAATTAGGGGAGGTGGTCAAAGTATGGGAAGAAAAGGAGAGACTCATCGAAGGTTCAGAAGAACAATCAGAAGGCAGAGGTATCAATCCCCCTACTCCCGCAAGTGGTCCACCAACAGGGGATTTTATAAGAGCTGGAACGGCACCTAGAGAATCCCTTATAGAACCTAACCTACAACCTACCACCGACTTCGATGAGAAGCTAGCAAATGAACCTCTACAAACCGCTGGAGGTGGGTACATGCAAGTAAAGAGAGGCGGGCTACTCTCAAGGAGCCTATACATTCCCATGACAGCTATAAAGGAGGTTCGTGAGCAGCAGGTACTACTCAGATTTACCAAGGATGAGCTAGAGAACATGGGGGCTAGCAACAAACCAGATTGGCTCACTTAACGGGCTGGGGAGCCCTTAGCATGTATCCTATGCCTCTTACGGTGTGTATCATATCAGGCTCGCCGCCAGCCGTTAGCTTAGAACGCAGGTAGCTTATGTAGACTTTTACAGCATCAGAATCTATGTCAAAGGAGTAACCCCATACACGTTCGAATATGGCCTCTTTACTTACGACATGCCCCTCGTTGCGAGCCAAGAACTCCAACAAGTCAAACTCACGTGTAGTAAGGTCAAGCTTACGCTCACCCCTCATAGCCTCTCTAGAAGCTAGGTTGAGAGTCAGATCGCCAACTCTAATAATACTCTTCTCCTGGGGCTGCCTCCTTCTCAACGAGGCTCTGATCCGCGCTAGAAGTTCCTCAAAATTGAACGGCTTAGTTATGTAATCATCAGCACCAGCATCAAGGCCCGCTATCTTGTCCTCAGTCGCGTCCTTCGCAGTAAGGATGATAATAGGCAAGTCAGGATCTAGCCCTTCCCGCAGACGCCTGCATACCTCTTCCCCACTCATTTCAGGAAGCATCAAGTCCAAGATAACGAGATCGGGGGGATTATCCCTGGCCTTATCCAACCCTTCTTCGCCTGAAGCTGCAGTATCGACCAGGTAGCCCTTAAATGTTAGCCCTCTGCGCAGAAGGTCAGCTATTTGATGTTCATCCTCGATTACTAAGATTCTTGCCTGCTGGTTGGACATATCTCTACGAGATTATACCAGTGATAACAAAAATAAATAGTGGCTCCATTAGACACCCAATGATGACTAGCCTTTATATAGTAACCTAACAACTATTACAATAAGCTTGTAAATATAGCGTTTTGGAGGCAAAGTTGGATTTTAGGGTCTTAGTTGCTGATCCCATAGCCCCTGAAGGTGTCGAGTTACTTCGAAAATACTCCCAAGTAGATGTCAGGACCGGTTTATCAGAGCACGATCTCATACAAGCCATACATCAATATGATGCACTCGTAGTACGAAGTGAAACTAAGGTTACATCGCGGATCATTGAGGCAGGCGATAGGCTTCAAGTGATCGCTAGGGCAGGAATCGGAGTAGATAACATAGATGTGGATGCTGCCACGAAAAAAGGCATACTCGTTGTCAATGCACCTCTAGGTAACACGGTAGCTGCTGCTGAGCATGCCATAGCGCTAATTTTATCCTTGGCAAGAAATATTCCTCAGGCAGACGCGTCCATTAGGCGAGGAGAGTGGCAAAGAAGCAAGTTCATGGGTGTAGAGCTTGCCGGGAAAACCCTAGGGATAGTAGGACTGGGCAAGGTAGGCGCAGAGGTGGCTCGGAGAGCAAGGTCTTTCAATATGAACCTATTAGCATATGACCCATATGTATCAGCGAGCATCGCTGAAAGCCTAGGAGCTCGGATGGTTTCTCTAGATGAATTATTGAGAAACTCCGACATTGTAACTGTCCATGTACCGCTACTTCCGAGCACGCGTAATCTAATCAGCAGTAGTGAGTTTGCCATTATGAAGCCTGAAGCCTTGCTAGTCAATGTAGCAAGGGGGGGTGTGGTCAATGAAGAAGCACTCGTGGAGGCCCTGAAAGAAGGCAAGATTGCAGGAGCAGCCTTGGACGTCTATGAAAAAGAGCCTCTACCACCAGATAGCCCTATTATACATCTGGAGCACACAGTACTAACTCCACACCTGGGGGCATCAACCAAAGAAGCGCAAGTCAAGGTAGCACTCGAGGTGGCTGAGCAGGTCATTGATGTACTTAATGGCAGGCCGGCAAGAGGGGCGGTCAATGCTCCCTCCCTACCTCCAGAACTGCTTGCTGGAGAGCTTGGTCATTACATAGAGCTAGCAGACAAACTCGGTAGGCTGTACACACAGGTCCATGGCTTTAGCCATACGGGTATAGAGATAGTGTACTGCGGCGACCTGGCGAGTCAGGACCATAGATTGATACGTAGTGCTGTTTTGCGAGGGCTGCTAGAGCCTATTAGCAGCGAGAGAATCAGCTTTGTGAACGCAGAGATTATGGCCCAGGAGAGAGGCTTGAGAGTAACTGAAGCCACGGGAATGGCCCCGGAAGGCTATACCAGCAGCTTGAGGCTGCAGAGTGCTGAGGGCGTGCTAGAGGGCACGGTGATAGGTGAAGAGCAGAGAGTAATACGTTTGGACAAATTCCCCGTGGACTTTATTCCTAGCGGATACTTCTTGTTCTGTCCGCACATTGATAGGCCCGGTGTTATAGGTGCAATAGGTACTATACTTGGTAATCACAACATCAATATCAGCGCTGCTATGAGCGGCAGGCTCACCCCACGGGGCGAGACTATGTTGGTACTCACATTAGATGAGCCCGTGCCAGATGAGGTGTGTGAGGAAATCAGGCAGAAAGTCCCTGGTATAGGCCGGCTAACACGCGCAAGTCTATAACCGAGGAGCAATAACTATGGGTTCTTTAGGCTCAGCTACCGTGTCTTTCATAGGTGCAGGAGCCATGGCCGAGGCCATGATAGCTGGTGTACTAAACCGGCAAATGATCAAGCCGGAGCAGGTCCATGCAAGCCACCCTAGAGCTGACAGACGCCAGGAACTGCAATCTAGATATGGAATCAAAGTGCATCACATGAACCTGGAAGCAGCCCAGGCCAGTGATATAGTAGTGCTAACTATCAAGCCTCAGATCCTTAAGAGGATAATACCTGAGTTGCGCGGCAACCTGAGAGCGGACCAACTGGTACTGAGCATAATAGCCGGTGCTCCAATTCATGCCTTGGCAACTGGGTTGCTGCATCCAGCCATAGCCAGGGCAATGCCCAACACTCCAGCACAGATAGGCCAGGGAATGACCGTATGGACCACTACCCATGAAGTCCATCATGATCAGAAATCGCAGGTAAAAGAGTTGCTTGGTGCACTCGGCAAGGAGATCTGGGTCGAGGACGAACAGATGGTAGATATGGCTACAGCGCTGAGTGGTACTGGCCCTACCTATGTATTTATGGTGATGGAAGCTCTTATAGATGCGGGTGTACACCTAGGATTTTCAAGACGAGTAGCTACAGAGCTGGTGGAGCAAACGATGCTCGGGTCGGTAATGTTTGCGCTAGAGACCAGAAAACATCCAGCAGAGCTACGCAACATGGTAACGTCCCCAGGAGGAACTTCAGCTGAAGCTATATACCAGATGGAGAAAGGAGCCCTTAGAACAGTACTCTCTAAGGCTGTTTATGCAGCTTTCCTACGCACTCAAACACTGAGTGAGAGTGTGAGCAAAAGTATCAACAAAGAATGATACCATCCGAACCTATTACCAATACTAGGGTTCGGATGGTATCCAACCAAGATTGTTACTATCCACTCCTCTTCAGTCTACCCGTTCGCTTAGCGTAGTGCTCAACTTTCAGGAATATCCATACACCAATTGGAATGCTTACCACGCCCGTTATAACCAGGGGGACCAACACATCACCAAGTTGAGCAACTCCACTACCCTCCATAAGCGTGCGTCTCATCCCCTCTAATACGTAGGTAGCTGGCGATATCTTAGCCAGAGGCTGCATCCAACCTGGTAAGACTGATATAGGGTAGTAGACTCCCGACACCAGCAGCAGTATGCCGCTTATCATAAAGGTCATCTCCGCCCCCCTCTCTGTAAAGAGGAGCGGCAAGATAGAAGCCATTATACCGACACCAATAAAGCTTAGGGACCCTATTACACCTACCACTAGTGCACCAATGTAGTTGGCCCTTGCAAGATCCAAGTCTACAAAAAGACCAATAGCTCCAAAGAGCACAGCAGTACGTAGTAAGCCGTAAACTACACTGAATAATGCAGTACCCAGCATATGAGTGGTGCGGCTTATAGGTGCCATAAAGGTATACTCAATAGTACCTTCCCATCTCTCCCAAGCTATCATTTCACTTATCGAGTCGAACACCGATCTCAGATAAGCCCAGACAAGGGTACCTATGACCAAATAAAGCACTAGATGCCTAGCATCCGTACCTTGAGCCTTTCCTATATAAATAACTGATAGAGAGCTAGTAAGGCTATATACAAAGAATGCAAGCTCCCATCCCCAATATCTTTTGACTAGGTTGAGGTTTCGTTCCACAAAAGCATAGCTGGCACGAAGCTCTCGAAGGAGCGTGGGTGGATTATAAGTGCTCATACTGTTGAAACTCCTAGTCGTGTATTAATCCTCTATTTCTTGTTCATCTTCTTCAAGGCTGCGACCAGTGAAAAACATGAAAGTATCCTCAAGGGTAGGTGCAGGATTAGCGGGTGTTGCCACCATACCCTTCAGCTCCTGCGGTGTCCCTTCAACTATCAGCTTACCCTTATCAATGATGGCTATCCTGTCACAGAGCGCATCAGCCTCCATCATATCATGTGTGGTCAGGAGTATAGTGGCATCGTGCTCTTCCCTAAGCTGCTTGACCAGTTGCTGCACATCCAGTTTAGACCTAGGATCAAGACCAGTTGTTGGTTCATCAAGCAGTAGCAACACGGGAGTAGTCAGGAAGGCTCTAGCTATCGCTACCTTCTGCTGCATCCCACGCGACATCTGCTCTAGGGGACGTGAAAATCGATCGGGAGGTATGCCTAGTCTGCTTAGAATCTCGGGAATTTCTCTTCTGGTCCTAGAGGCAGGCACACCATATAACCTGGTAGCATACATCAGGTTCTCCACTGGCGACAACTTCTTGAAGAAGCTAGCCTCTACAGATACCCTGTTGAGTAGTCTCTTGACCATCTTCTCATGCTTTACAACATCAAAGCCAAAAATCTTTATCTCCCCACCATCTGGTATTAGAAGGGTAGACATCAGCCTTATTAAGGTGCTCTTACCAGAGCCATTGGCCCCAAGTATTCCATAGATTTCATTCCTCTTAACCCTGAGTGAGATATGGTCCACAGCCACGACCTGCTGAGGTTTCTCAACTTCATCGGTCCCTCGGAACCTGTCCAAGAAACTCTTTCCTCCGAACGTTTTATAGGCATCTCTTACTACTAATGCATACTCTTGGTCCAACACTCCTATCAAAGATGATCTATTGGCTGTAGAAAGGGAAGAATCACTACTTAGACCCACGCCGTTCCTCCTTCAGAAAAATGACAAACAAATAGGCCGTTAGGAGAGCCCTTACTCTCCGCCACGGCCTAATCATTTGATCTAATTGTGTGGTAAAACTATGTCAGCCGAAGGGATGCTTCTGGCGGAGAGGATACAGCTGCCGCGCTCGTAGACGAACAGAGCTTAGCAACCTGCCGATGCTATGCGAAACAGTTATGTTACTGATACTCATTCGTCCTCTCCACCTTGTCGTTGTCAACCACTACTATAGCGACATTAGAAGAAGAAAGCAACCGAAAACGATATATTCATAGAAGCAAAATTTGACTAACCAATAAGCAATAACCCATAATAACAATCGGTATTGCCGACGTAGCTCAGCGGTAGAGCAACTGTTTCGTAAACAGTAGGTCGAGGGTTCGAATCCCTCCGTCGGCTCCTTGTAACATAGATCCTGCAAGGAATTCCAGCTCCATATTCCCATTCAAGCCTCCTTCCCTGACAGCAAGACTATATCTGCGTTGACGTCAGGTTGTACCAGAGAGGGGAAAGCTGGAAGGCAGAAGAATTGGCAGAATCTTCTTGTCAGTAACCTATCCCTGCTGGTGTAGCCCCTGGCTGCCCCACAGCTGCGAGGCTTTATCGTCTCGAGTATTCTCCACCGCCAGGAACCTTAAGTTAGCTATCAATTCTCCGCGTATCGCTGCACCAACAACTGCCTCTTAATAGCACACTAAGCAAGCTTATCAGTTGTCGAGATTGGGACACTAGTCAGAGATAAGGACTACATCATTTTGCCCAATATCCTAACACTAGAGTAGAATACATGTGTTACTAGTTAGCGCTGGAGGATGATAGTGAAGACCGTCACTGTCCACTCTCGTGAGGGATATCAGCAAGAGATCATGGCTGGAAGCCACACCTTTATGTCGGACCTTCCAATAAGCGAGGGAGGTAACGAGACAGCTCCGGAACCTTACGATCTTCTGCTAGCAGCTCTTGGAGCATGTACCTCGATGACGCTTCGAATGTACGCAGAGCGAAAAGGATGGAATCTTGAGGATATCAGAGTTGAGCTAAGCATCCGCAAGCTTCCAGGAGAAAAAGACGTCGTACACAAGAAAATCGAAGTAACAGGAGACCTCACGGAGGACCAGATAGAGCGTCTTAGATATATTGCTACTAGGTGCCCTGTTAACCTCACTCTGCGCCGAGGAGTAGAGATGGAGGAGGAGATAAGGCTTGCAAGCACCTCTCAAGCAACGATAAATATCCCTAGAGATTAGTGATCACAATATAAAAACATCCTTGACTTCGATAATACTTGAACATCAATAATTGTTCCTGCAATTAGAAACCGATTAGCAACATCAGGAGAATAAATCTTGGACTCTATAGTCACAGTTAGAGCCTTAAGAAAGGTTTATCATGTCCCTGAGCGTGAAGCCGGCATTGTATCAGCAGTAGCAAGTTTGTTTAACCGCAAAACTCGTGAGGTGGTAGCAGTAGATAACATCTATTTTGACTTACCCCCAGGTGAGGTAGTAGGCTTCCTAGGACCAAATGGAGCAGGAAAGACTACTACCCTTAAGATGCTCTCAGGGCTACTGTATCCAACTTCGGGAGAAGCACTCGTACTTGGACATCATCCCTGGCGTCGAGAAAGAAAATTCCTGCAGCAGATTACCCTTGTTATGGGACAGCGCACACAACTCTGGTGGGATATCCCGGTAATAGACTCGTTTGAGATGTATAGGGCTATATACGAGATCCCTCATAAGCAGTATAGACGTACATTAGACGAGCTTACCGAACTACTGGAACTAGAGCATTTACTCCGCAAGCCTGTACGCAACCTTAGTCTTGGAGAACGCATGAAGTGTGAGTTCGCTGCAGCACTGCTCCACAGACCCAGAGTTCTCTTCTTAGACGAACCCACCATAGGCTTGGATGTGACTATGCAGGCGCGAATCAGAGCATTTATCAAAGAGTACAACCAGAGATATGAGTCAACAGTATTACTTACTAGCCACTACATGGCGGATGTAGAGGCTCTATGTAAAAGGGTCATAGTTATCCATCATGGTACTATCCTGTATGATGGTGATCTCCTTGGTCTAGTACACAGGTTCTCTCCTGAGAAGACTATTGTTGTGGAGCTTAGAGAAGGTAGCTTTGACCTTTCTCACTTCGGACGGATTATAGAGCAAGATGGTGCAAGGGTGGTCCTTAGGGTGTCTAAAGATGATACACCTAGAATCACTTCACAGCTACTAGCCAACATGCCAGTACTAGATCTAACCGTAGAGGACCCTCCTATTGAGGAGGTTATAGGACAGGTATTCGCCCAGCAGGAGGTAGCATGAAAAGGCTATTCGATATCTACTACTCTTACATGAAGATAGTGGTAGCTATGCAATTGCAGTACAGAGCATCCCTTCTGATATGGGCATTTTCGTCATTAGTCTGGGTGCTAATACCTCTTGTTGTATGGGTAACTGTAGCAAAATCTCAAGGAGGGCAAGTCGGAAGTTATAGTTCAGGTGACTTTGCGGCCTACTTCATTGCGCTGCTTATAGTTGAACAGACAACTTTCACTTGGGTGATATGGGAGATGGGGGAACGCATACGTAGCGGACAACTTTCTCCCAAGCTCCTACGCCCCATTCATCCAATACACGAGGATGTTGCATGGAACATCTCATATAAGGCCATAACATTCGCTCTAATTTTGCCGTCAGCACTTCTGATAGGATGGGCTTTCCATGCGGAGTTCCACCCTCATGTATGGCACATAGTTGTATTCTTTCCTTCCTTGATATCGGCGTTTCTCATGCGCTTTGTCATGGAATGGACAATAGGATTAATAGGATTCTGGGTCACGCGTACCTCAGCTATCAATCAGATATACAGCACGCTTTTCTTATTCCTCTCTGGGCAGATGACACCGCTTTCGCTCTTACCTCGTCCGTTGGAGATGCTAGCGAATATCCTACCTTTTAAGTGGGCAGTAGCATTTCCTACAGAGATAGTTCTAGGAAGGCTAACTCCTATGCAAGTCCTGTTGGGTTTCGCGATACAAGCGTTATGGCTGTTTGTAAGTCTTGTAGCATTTAGATTCATCTGGACACTGGGAATAAGTAGATACTCAGCAGTAGGAGCATGACATGAGATATGCTAGGTTGCTTGGTACATTCTTCCGTATAGGATTGATAAGTGAGCTCCAGTATAGAACCAATTTCTTTGTTCAAGCATTTCAATCAGTAGTAGGGCTTTTGACGGGGTTGGGAGGTTTGGCAATCGTCTTCGGGCAAACAGATAATCTCGACGGGTGGTTGCCAGAGGAGCTCCTAGCAGTGCTTGGAGTTTACATCCTTATAGGTGGAATTGTGGGGCTTATCGTAAGACCCAGCTTAGAGAGATTCATGGAAGATGTGCGACAAGGCACACTGGATTTTGCTCTAACTAAACCCCTAGACTCGCAGGTCTACGTCAGCACTCGGCAATTAGAGATATGGCGTCTGTTCGACGTAGGATTGGGCATAGCAGTTATAATCATAGCCCTAGTACAAATAGGTAACAGCATAGGTATATACCAAGCTGTAAGCTTTGGGATAGTATTGTTCTCAGGAAGTGTGATCGTCTATAGCTTCCTTCTCTCGCTTGCAACGCTAGCATTTTGGTTTATAAGAGTAGAAAACCTGCTTGTGATCTTTGAGAGCATGTATCAGGCTGGAAGATGGCCAATAACTATATATCCCCAACCTCTAAGGGCAGCACTCACCTTTTTGGTACCAGTGGCATTTGCTGTGACCGTGCCTGCACAGGCACTTACTGGCAAGATTACTTGGCAGCTGCTAGTAGGTGCTATCATGCTATCTATAGCACTTCTATTGTTCTCGAGATGGTTCTGGCATCAAGGCATACGGCACTACTCAGGTGCCTCAGCTTAGAGTTTCTTGATAGTCAGGGACTGGGAGTGGCTACTACTGTAGGAGTAGCTCCAGGTGCGGGTTTACGAGCAAGTAGAACAGTATACCTGTTGACTGTGCCCTTGCGAATGACCTGCAAATGTACAGTCTCACCTGGACGCTTGGCCGCCAGCAAAGACTCAAGCGTCTGCTTCTCATTGACTACCCTGCCATCAAGTGAGATTATCAAGTCGCCAGGCTTCAGGCCAGCTCTATCTGCTGGTGAATCTGGCAACACCGCAGTGATTAGTGCTCCTGACTGATCCAGTCCTCTAAGTTGGGCAAGTTGTGGGGTTACCGTGACGTAATATATACCTAGGCTTGCCCTTGGACCTGCACCCGTCTTGAGTAACCGCTGCGCGATATTGCGTGCCGTATTGGCAGGCAATACCAGTGACCATCCTCTGTTATCCACAGCCACCGTTACACCTATAATTTCCCCAGCTAAATTGACTACCGGACCTCCTAACGCCACCTCTGGTGCCTTGGCATCTGTCCAAATAAGGTTATCTGCCATCTGGGCCCCGCCTATGTTATTCTGAAATCCTATCGAGCCTATGATACCCATATCAGCAGTAACCCCCGCTCCATTCCGCGAGATTCCAAGGGCAATAACTTGGGTACCAGTCTCTATCGAGTTTGGATCTGCAAAAACAGGTTCTTTTGGAACAGGTACGCTCACTTTTATCACCGCCAACCCGGTGTCCTGATCAGGAGCAGCTACTAACACTCCTCTTGCTGAGCGTCCATCATAGAAGACTACCTGCACTTGGTCATATCTCTGGAGGACCTGACTAGTAGTGAGTATGTAACCATCGAGGTTCATAACCACACCATTACCAAGCAAAGTCCTTTGTCCTCTACCTTGCTCTGGGCTGGTGGGAGTTGTGATAGTGACCATGTATGGTTCTGAGGATTTTACAACGTCAGCAGGGTTCATTTGACTGAGGGGCTGCCCCGAGGTCATAGTGGGATAGCCCCTTCTGGAAAGGGCAAAGCCTGCCATGCCACCTGCAAGGGCACCGCATACAAGTGCTCCTATCAGCAACAGTATAATAGAAACATAAGTAAAGCGGGGTTGACGCTTATCGGAGTTATCCTGCTCCTCAGCGTCCGTTTCTCTCAGTTCTACCATCCCTTAGAACTTTCCTAACCTTACGTAGAAGAGTTCTCTTGTCGAAAGGCTGTGGGAAGACATCCGCTAAGCCATTAAACCTCCCCACCACAGCTTGTTCCTCTCCAGAGGATACTATACCTATTATAGGCACATTCTGCGTAGCTGCATCTCTACGAAGAGAGCGTACTATTTGAACTGACCTCAGCTTGGGCAGATCCATATCAAGAAGGACAAGATCAGGCTTGATGTCTTTTACAGCCTCAACAGCTCTTCTCTTGTCAAATAAGGTGATAGCATCGTATCCAGCACCTTCAAGTGCGCACGCCGCAAGCATCTGTGTCTCCCAACGATCACCTATAAGGATGACCCTCTTTCTGTCCACTTCTCTTCCCCCCTTGCCATTCGTTATGGCCGGAAGAAAATAAGTCTCAAGGCAAAGATACACTTATCCCGTTACAGACAAGTTACTTGAAGGTTAGAAGAGGGTTATAAATTGGGAGCTAAACTTTGAGTCTGTGCACTAGAGTGTCTTTCTTCTTCGCGATTATATGTAGAGTCACTCTCAAAGAGAGGTAACCATACAGTAAAGGTACTTCCCTCCCCTTGCTTGCTACTGACAGTTATACGTCCGTTGTGAGCCCTTATTACCCATTGAGCTATAGAGAGCCCCAGGCCACTACCCGCACCTTTGGGAGCTTTGCTAGATCTATAAAACCTCTCAAATATTCTATTAAGCTCAGATGGAGCTATACCTATCCCCGTATCCCTGATCTCAACCTTGGCCCATGGAGGTTCGGCATATACCGACACATAAACACTGCCGCCTTTAGGTGTATATTTGAATGCATTATCCAGTAGATTCAGCATCACCTGTTTGAGCTGATCAGCATCACCAGATACCATCACCTGATCTTCACGCTCAAGCCTTACAGATAGACCGTCAATAGAGGTGTGCATCTGCTTGAGAGTATCCAAAACTACATCATGCAGATTGACCGGTCTGTACGTCAGATTTACCTGTCCAGCATCTGCTCTCGCCAGCATCAACAGATTAGAGACCAGACGACTTAACCTAGACACTTCACCACGTATGTTCTCTAGCCCTTCCCTGACATCAGGAGGTAGAGTTGGATCCATGAGCATCACTTCCGCATTCCCCCTAATGGTTGTCAAAGGAGTGCGGAGCTCATGAGAGGCGTCTGCTACAAATCTCTTTTGGCTTTCAAAAGCCTTCTCAAGTCTGTTTAACAGGGAGTTGAAAGTACGAGCTAGTCTATTGACCTCAAGTACTCCATAGTCTGCAGGCAATCTCTTACTAAGATCATCAACACCAATCTTACGCGTATCCTCTACAATGCGAGAGAATGGCCTAAGCGCCTGCCATGCCAGGAAATATGCCAATACTCCTGCGGATACCGAAGCCACTGCTCCGCCAAGTATAAGTATGGTCTTTAACCTAGCAAGTATCCTGTCAACAGGTTCAAGACTCCTACCAACCTGCAGGTAACCAAGCACCTCAGTCCCGTATTTGATGGGTCTAGTAAGCACCCTCATCCTACTGCCATCGTCCAGCATCATGGTCTGCAGCACAGGACGCTTAACTCTCTTGAGGAAACCAGGATTAGCATCAGGAATGTTCGTATCACTTATGGTGGGAGCTAGGGGTAGTCCATCAGGACCATATAATCTGAGCTGGACACTCTCCTCACTCTGCCGCCCCAAGTTTATTACAGCTATCAGCCGTTCGATCTGTTCAGCTATATCGGTATCGGTGTCTGACACCAAGTACTGAGATACTTGCTGGGAGTATTCTTTTAAGGAACCATCGATAGAATCGTGCAGGGTGCGCTCTACTATATGCTCTATTCCCACGCTGAGAGCTGAGACTATAAGCAGTACTGTGACCGTATAGCTAAATGCCAAAAAGGATCGGATACTTGGGAACATTCTGCTTTACCATTTATAGGATACTTCCTGATGAAAGTATATCCCACAAAAGGCACATATGAGGCTAGCGTATGCAAAGTTTAGCTTAAAAAGCAAAAGGCCGCTCTCGCGGCCGGTGGGCTCGGCAGGATTCGAACCTGCGACCTTGCGGTTATGAGCCGCTTGCTCTAACCGCTGAGCTACGAGCCCATGCAAAAATAATTATAGCAATGCAGATGATGTTTGTGTAGGAAATACGCACGGTGTTCATGCATACTACACAGTTTGACTTGAAATCCAAGAATAGTTCCGTGTACCTAAGGGGGTAAAAGGATGTTGTCAGCTAGATCAATGCGCATAATTCTATTCTGCACTACCCAGTTAGCAAGCAGGAGCAAATAAATCTAACCCAGATTATCGCTACCTATCGAGGAAGCCTGCACGCATACCTCCATCTACAAGAAGCACGGCGCCGCTGCAGAAGCTTGCCTCATCGGATGCGAGGAAGGCCACGGCAGAGGCTACATCCTCCGCCGTGCCATACCTGCCGATCGGTGGTAGCGGCCATGCATGCCAGTGATCATTAGGTCTCATCTTCCCACCCGGCAATATCATATGTCTCATTCCGGGAGTGGTGTCTCCAGGGCATACGCAGTTGGAGCGGACACCCAGCGGCCCTCCATCCAGCGCGAACATCTTGGAGAGCATGATCACAGCGGCCTTGCTCACGGAGTAAGCACCAGCCATCCTCTCCCCGATCAGGCCAGCATCCGAAGCCACGTGCACCATACAGCCCTTCCGTTCGGCAAGCAAGGGCAAGGCTGCGCGTGCATGCAGGAAGTAACCCTTCACGTTCACATCCATAATACGGTCCCAGTCGTCCTCGCTGGTTTCCGATATGGGGGCCACTAGCCCCACTCCTGCGTTGTTCACTAGCACATCCAGCCCACCATACAAAGCTACCACTCGCTCCATGACTGACTCCACATCGTCGACACTGGAGGCATCAGCTGATATGAAGCAACAAGGACCTAAAGAGGTGAGACGAGTCTCAGCATCCTTACCCCTTTCTCTATCCCTACCCGTGATCAAAACGCTTGCACCTTCTCTCAGGAAGCTGATCGCTATCTCGAGACCTATACCACTTGTGCCACCCGTTACTATCACAGATCTACCTTCGAACCTGCGCCTCATCCCCTACAGCCCCCTCAGAGAGGACGAATCTTTCGATAGCTTCTGCCACGCCATCTTCATCGTTCGAACTTACAACAGCATTAGCGAGCTCTCTTACGGGTAATATGGCATTACCCATGGCTACCCCTAGACCCGCTGCCTCCATCATTTCAAGATCGTTTATCTGATCTCCTATAGCCATGACCTCCTCCATACGGATGCCATAGCTAGCAGCTAAGTGTCTCAGTGCCTTGGCTTTGGAGGCCCCTACGTTGAGTATATCTAGTAAGTAGCCGGTATCTGGCTTGTCAGGCTCTGGCTCCCACAGCAGAACCTTGTAGTAGGACCTCTTGACAACTGCTTCGTAAAGAGGCCCAAGTACATCATGATCTTCTATCACCCAAACGCTAAGCACATGCTCGGCCCTCGCGAGCTCGTCGTACGACAGTCGTTTCACGTTGCGCTGACTGTTCAGATACTGCGATGCTAGAATGCTGTCCTTCTCTGGTGGTCCAGCCAATAGTCCACCCCCCACGGAAGGGCTCACAAATAACACTGGCTGATGACCGTAATTTACAACAAGTTCTACAGCCTCTTGTACCAATCTTGGGGACATTACGTCCTCGTAGATCACCTCTCCCGTAGCGGAGTCCTGGATGAGGGTACCACCATGAAGGACAAGCGGCACGTCTATACCAATCTCCTCAGCTATCTTCTGGGCAAAATGCAATCTCCTGCCAGTGGCAATAGTCACTATAACTCCAAGATCTATTGCCTTCCTAACAGCCTCTTTTACACGGGGACGTACGCGGCCATGAGAATCCAGCAAGGTACCATCCAGGTCAAGGGCAATCATCCTATACTTCACTTCTAAACACCACTACCCACTACAATATCCTCTAGGGCATTAAGGAAACGATCAACCTCTTCACGTGTATTATAGTGGGCCAACCCTATGCGCACTGCCCCACCACTATCTTCAAGTCCCAGCCTCTGCATAAGCGAGAGGGCATAATAGTTTCCATCCCATACATTAAATCCCCTTTCAGCCAGCATCTGAGCCATATTCCGAGGATGGATACTTTCACACCTAAAAGCGAATGTGGCAACCCTCTCATGCCATCTATTCAGATCTCTAATACCATAGATGTTCACTGGTAAAGAAAGCAATCCTTCCAGCAACGGCTTACCTATATAGGCTTCATATTCTTGAATAGTATGCATAGCAGATAGGATTCTCTCCCTCCTAGTATTCCCACTCCCTAGAGAGGCTATATGATCCACAGCAGGGGTAATTCCTGCCAAAAGTTCGTAGCTTGGAGTCCCAGTCTCCCACTTATAGGGCGGCTTATTAGATGCTGGCCTGACCTTATAAGGTCTAAGCATTTCCGAGAGATCTCGTCGAATATAGAGCACGCCTACATGTGGCCCAAAGAACTTGTAGGCTGAACAAGCCAGCACATCACATCCGATAGCCGTTACATCGATTGGCCCATGCGCTGCATAATGAACAGCGTCTATAAAGACAAGTGCTCCTACCTCGTGTCCTATTCTAGTTATGTTTTGTACGTCGACTATAGTTCCAACTGCGTTGGACGCATAGGTTACAGCTATGATACGGGTGCGAGGACTTACAGCCCCATGTAGGGAATCAACACTAAGTGTGCAATCCTCCGGATTGATATCCACTGTCCGAATCGTAAGCCCCTTATCCTCAGCCAACAATAGCCAGGGCGCAACATTGGCATCATGATCTAGGGTTGTAACCACGATCTCATCACCAGGTTGCAGGATCCTACCCAAGGCTCGACTAATAGAAAAGGTGAGAGTAGTCATGTTTGGGCCGAACACTATCTCCTCATGAGAATTGGCTCCTAGAAAATCTGCCATAGCTTGACGCGCATCTTCTACTAAGGCGTCTGTCTTTTTACTGTTTTCAAAGGCTCCATGCGAGTTAGCATTGTTATGTGTCAAATAGTAAGATATAGCCTCCGCAACCTGATGTGGTACCTGCGTACCTCCAGGATTATCGAAAAACACGGGAGCGCCTGGTGCAGTTACGGATGGGAACTCCTGCCGAGCTCTCAAGATCGATTCAAAGTGCTCAACTTTCATGGCAATTCAGCTCCTTACTGGTACTCTCTGAAAGCATTTTATATCCGACTCGGCAGGAGCAACTATTTCATTGGAGCTACTATTAGCTCATTTCTGTCGTAGAGCTATCCATTCTGAAAACAGGGCGATCATCTGATTCAGGCAAGGCTTCAAACTGCTTCTTTACCTGAGCTCCTCACTTTTGAAGATAGGCTTGAATAATAGGGGACTTATCGTGATCTGGTATCTCTACAGCTCTAAAGTGTTCAGTCTTTCCTTTGAAGCGAATCATGCCCTCTCCAGCAGATCTCAGATTAAGCACCCAGTCGGTGTTGCCCCTAGTTGCCACAAGATATTTTTGGCCTTGGTACTCAAGCACGTTAAACGGGTACACTTCGCAGCTTACCTGTCCTTCTGCCGCGAACTACAAGCACAGGCACTAATCCTAGTCTCATCAATAAAGGATTGATCAGGTTTTTCACAAACCATCCTGGCTTTAGATACGGACCACTCTACCGGGCATGTATTTCCTCCAATCATCTGTGAATCATCTGACTACATAGTGTATTGCACGTCCTGTCGTAGCCAACGCTGCCTCCTGGATCGCTTCAGGCAGAGTAGGATGTGCATGAATAGTGAGATCAACGTCTTCAGCAGTTGCACCCATTTCCATCGCAAGTGTTACCTCTGCTATGAGGTCGGAAGCATGCGGACCCAAAATATGCGCCCCCAGTATCTCTCCTGAATCCGCCTCAGATATGATCTTGACTAGACCTTGTGACTCTCCCATGCCTAGCGCTCTTCCATTAGCTGAGAAGGGAAACCTGCCGACTTTAATCTCGTATCCTTGCTCATAAGCAGCCTGCTCGGTAAGCCCTACGCTAGCCATCTCAGGGACAGAGAACACGCAAGAAGGTACAGCAAAGTACTCCATCTTGGTCCTCTTACCTAGCATATTACGGACTGCTACCTGTGCCTCAGTCCAAGCCACGTGCGCCAGTGGCATCTTGGCCACCACGTCACCTGCAGCGTATACATTCGGGATATTAGTTTGCATCCTGTCATCTACTTTAACGGCTCTCTTATTCATCTCAACACCCAAGTTGTCTAGTCCAAGACCTTCCGTATAGGGAGTCCTACCGGTAGCCACAAGCACTACATCCCCTTCTGCTACCTTCTCCTGTCCGTTCTCACTGTATCTGACCGAAAGCTTGCCTTCGCCCTGTTCCACTGCCTGTACTGGGGCGTTTAGGTGAAACTCTACCCCATCGCGCTGCAGAAGCTGTTGCAGTCGCTTGGTGAGTTCCTCATCATAGCCAGCAAGGATGCGTGGAAGCATCTCGATCACTGTCACTTTGGTGCCGAGATTCACGAAGATACTTGCAAACTCTATCCCTATGTAGCCCCCGCCTATAATAACTAGCTCCTTCGGTTGCTCCTTAAGAGCTAGCAATCCTGTACTGTCCACCACGCCTGGCAGATCCATCCCTTCTACCGGTGGTTTGGCGGGGACAGATCCAGTAGCTATAAGTATGTTGCGTGTTCTAACCGTTTGCGTACCCTCCTGGGTACGCACCTCGATCTCATTAGGCGTCTTGATTGTGGCTTCCCCAAATATCTGAGCAGCTCCATTAGCCCTCAGTAGCCCTTGCACTCCAGACACTAGCTGCTTCACTACTTTGTCACGCCGAGCAACTATCGCATCAAAATCGGGCTCGATATCTCCCCTAAGGCCCATTTCAGCCCCCTGTCGCGCCAACTTAAGTACCTCAACAGTGCTTACCATGGCCTTCGTTGGAATACAACCCACATTGAGACAAGTGCCTCCCCAATACTGCTTTTCTATCACTACAGCTCTGGCACCCATCTGTTGGGCATATATGCCAGCCACATATCCTGCTGGACCACCACCTATTACGGCTATGTCAAACTCCTGATTCTCAGACAACTGTTACCCTCCTACCTGTTTTCTGCTGAATCTCCAAGCTATGTTAGCGAATCAATATGACTTTGACCTCATCACCCGGCTCTAGTGCAGGTTTATCTTCCGGTACGATAGCTATACCATCTGCATGCATCAGCGAGGTCAATATGCCTGATCCTTGCTCTCCTGTCAAACGTGCAAAAAGCTTGTCATTTGATCTATTAAGCTTTACCCTCACGAAATGACGACGGGCATCAGTCTTCTTGTAACCTTCCTCCATAAAAGCAGTTACTATTGTCCGCTCTTCGGGGTATTGTTGCATCATCTTCTTGATTGCTGGTCTTCCAAAAAGCTCAAAAGAGATCATGGAGGACACAGGGTTGCCTGGGAGCCCAAGCATAGGCACTCCACGAACATGACCAAATGCCAGTGGCTTACCAGGCTTCATGTTTACTTGCCAGAACTCCATGCTGCCCTCAGCCATCAACATGTCCTTCACCAGATCAAAATCACCCACAGATACTCCACCGCTGGATACTATCAAGTCTACCTGCAGCGCAAGTGCCTCCTGTAACTTGTTCACCAAGCTCTCTCTGGTATCTCGGGCTATTCCTAATAGCACAGGTACACCTCCTGCCTCTTTCACTTGAGCAGCAACGGCATAGCTGTTGGAGTTGTAAATCTTACCCGGAGGCAGAACTTCTCCGGGCTCAACCACCTCGTCACCAGTAGCAAGTATCGCCACTTTAGGTCGGCGAATACACCGGACGGTCTTTCGCCCTAAGCTTGCTAATACCCCGATATCGGCAGCGCTTATGACATCTCCAGAGCTCAAGACTTTCTGCCCAGACTTTATATCCTCTCCCGCCAACCTAACATTCCTACCCTTTGGCAGGGAAGCCTTAATCAATACATTGTCCCTTTGAGTCTCTGTAAGCTCCACCTGCACAACGGTATCCGCTCCTTCCGGCAAAGGCGCACCAGTCATGATTCTAATAGCTGTACCAGGCTGCACAGCTTGATCTGCCAAATAACCAGCAGGGACACTAGCTATAACCTGGAGACTTACTGGATTATCCTTTGAAGCTCCAACAATATCCTCTGCTCTAACGGCATAGCCATCCATAGCTGAATTAGAATGAGGCGGAACATCGAAAGTAGCTATTACGTCCTCGGCTAGAGTGAGTCCCAAGGCATCAAGCAGTGACGCCTCAACATCATCGAGAATATGAATGGAATCCAAGATCCTCTTCTCGGCTTCCTCTACACTTAGCATACTAACAAATCCTTTCTTGTGAACGGCAAGCGCATTTTAGCCTTAGTGTAACACCTAAGCAACTCGACTAATAAGCGTTAAGGCTTTATAATCCATCTTCAAGTAAGGTTTCTGGAGGAGTGGTGCTGTGACCGTTGCAAGCAAGGATTATCTGTATGAGTTGTTCAACCTTGAAGGTAAGGTAGCCCTAGTCACAGGTTCAACTGGCGTTCTAGGAGGTGCCATGGCCCATGGATTAGCCAGAGCTGGGGCTCGAGTCGGCATAATAGGCAGGAGGGAAGCCAAAGCCAAGGAAGTAGCAGATTCCATACAAGCAGAAGGTGGCACTTCTATGGCACTGCCTGCTGATGTTCTCAGGCAGGATCAACTAATAGAAATACGCAACCGAGTAATCCAAGAATGGGGACGCATCGATATACTGGTAAATGCTGCTGGAGGTAACGTACCTGATGCATTTGTACCTCCTCAAGGCTCGATCTTTGATGTACCTATCGAGGCAACACGAAGAGTAGTTGACCTCAACTTCTATGGCACAATACTACCAACCATGGTATTTGGAGAAGCCATGGTAAGGGGGGAACACGTACAGCAACCATCTGGTTGCATAGTCAATATCTCTTCTATGGCAGCTCTCCGAGCTATAACTCGCACTATGGGATACTCAGCTGCCAAGGCAGCAGTAACTAATTTCACCCAATGGTTAGCAGTGGAGCTAGCTCACAAATTCGGAGAGGGGGTGAGAGTGAACGCTATAGCTCCAGGCTTCTTCCTAGGAGAACAAAACCGTTCCGTACTCATCAACTCTGATGGCAATCCTACTCCCCGAGGTAAGCTGATTATAAACCGGACTCCTCTAGGCAGGTTTGGCAGGCCAGAGGAACTCATAACGACATTGCTCTGGTTATGTTCTCCAGCCTCTAGCTTTGTAACAGGCGTAGTCGTACCAGTAGATGGCGGATTCTCAGCTTTCAGTGGAGTCTAACCTCTTAGCAAGGACTCTGCACCTTCTATCCAGATAGGAGTACCTGTTATGTGGCTAGAAGCATCTGAGGCCAAAAATAGTACGAGATTAGCTACCTGTTGAGGATTCCCTGGGCCACCTTCCAAGGGGAAGGAACCTTCTGGGAACTCAACAGGTAGCTCAACTTCTTCTGTGTCACGTTTCTCGGTACGCTCATCTATATTGGTTTCTATAGCACCAGGGCATATAGCATTCACTCTTATCTTATATTGAGCAAGCTCAAGTGCTGCCATCTGAGTAAACACAACCTGAGCGCCTTTCGAGCAAGAATAGGCAGTAGCTCCAGTATTGCTGAAGACTCTCGTGCCATTTATGGAAGAAGTTATGATTATCGATCCACCTCTTTCTTTAAGGTATGGGATAGCATACTTCACTGTAAGAAAAGTGCCTTTCAGGTTTATAGCCAAAGTCCTATCCCATTCCTGCGGCTCTAATTCCTCTAGAGGAGCCCATACACCGTTTATCCCAGCATTAGCAAACACTATATCCAGTCTCCCCCACTCGTTTACCAAACTATCTATAGCACTTTTCACCTGCTCTGGGTTAGAGACATCTGCCACAAGAGGTATAGCGCTTCCCCCTCTGTCTACAATTTGCTTAGACACCTTATCAGCAGCCTCCTGCCTGAAGTCAAGCACGCCCACCTTAGCTCCGTTATCGGCCATAAGAACAGCGGCTGCTTCACCGATGCCAGATCCTCCACCTGTAACAAGTGAAACCTTGCCTTCCAACCTAAGTTCCACCATCAAACCTCCTAAATTGTTATTGGAAGGATGTAAGCAGGAGATATGCCAGTAGGCAAAAGATCTACTCCAGATGGTAGGATTTAAGGCACCTGAATATAGAGTCATTTAGGAAGGGATAAGTTGAAAAAAGTAATCATACATACCGACGGTGGATGTGAGCCTAATCCTGGTCCAGGTGGATGGGCAGCAGTAATACGTTACAACTCAGAGGTCCAAGAGATCTCAGGGGGCGAGGAAAACACTACTAACAATAGGATGGAGATGACAGCAGTAATAAAAGCCCTTGAGGCACTTCAGGGGCCCCATGAGGTAGAACTTTACACAGATTCTGAATATCTTTGCAAAGGCATGATGGAGTGGCTACCAATGTGGAAGGCTAAAGGCAGGTTACAGAAAGGTTCCGTCAAGAACGCGGACCTCTGGAAGAGAATAGATGAGCTTATGTCTAGACACCTAGTTAAGTGTTACTGGGTAAAAGGGCATGCAGGGAACACTGATAACGAAAGGTGCGACAAACTCGCCTATGAGGAGATAAAGAAGATCTACAAACGGAAAGGACAGACCCCACCGCCTCCAATACAAGTACGTCTTATCCCCTAAAGTAACATAGCGCGAGCCTTAATAAGTATAGTTTCCAATCTACTACTTATATACCCTGCAACTCGTTGGAAGCAAAACATTAGCATAAGAGCGGAAACTAGACCTACAATTAGCCCGGCAAAGATATCACCCGGATAGTGATCTCCCACGTAGACCCGGGAGTAGCACATAAGTAACGTAAACAGCAGCAACAATATACCTAAATACCTGTGGAAATTCACCAACACAAAGGATATTGCCATGGATGCTGCAGCATGATCGCTCGGAAAAGAAGCATCTGGATTGTGATGGAGCAGCAAGTGAACTGTATTAGGATGAGCGATGTAAGGTCTGGATCTGTACCAAATATGAGCTATAATCTGGTTGGCGGATAATGCCGCCACCGATGCTAGCAGAGCAGTTACAGCGCCGAGAAGTTCTAAACTATCAGCCGTAATTACGCCTTGCAAAAGCCATAGAGCTACCACAACTATAAATGCGTACTCCCCCCACGCAGCTATATGCACCATCATACTATCAATTAATGGGTGATGCCCTGCGGGCGAGTTGATCCATCGTTCAAAAGCGTAGTCCACTTATCAACCTCAAACTGGGAATCATCTTCTAAGCCAAAGAAGGATACGTAAATGAGACCTATATCGTCTGAGACAAGTTCCATAAACAGCTAATTAATCTTGAGATCTTTTCATCTCTATCACACCCTCTTGTGTGCCTACTAGTACTAGGGAAGCTATATCTATAAATAGTCCTGTCTCCACGACTCCTGTTATAAGGTGTAACTTGAGATCGAGGTCGCTGGGATTAGATATAGGGCCAATGTGTAGGTCAAGAACATAATTACCGTTATCAGTTACATATGGTAACCCATCCCTCTTGCGCAGAACCGGCTGTAGACCCATAGACTCGAGCTCTCGCGAAGTCCTAGTCCAACCAAATTGAAGCACTTCTACTGGCACAGGGGATTTTGAGCCTAAGACATCCACCAACTTCGACTCATCCACCAGCACCACGAAAACTCTGCTAGCCTTAGCCACTATCTTTTCCCTGGCTAAAGCTCCTCCTAGCCCCTTCACAAGATTGAGTTTAGGATCTACCTCATCTGCACCATCAAAGGCCATATCTAGCTCGGGATTTTCTTCCAATGTAGTAAGCTCTATTCCTGCTGCTTTGGCGGCTGCAACAGTCCTCTCGCTAGTGGGAACTCCTATGACCCTTAACCCTTCGTTTCTTACTCTCTCACCTAGGAATTGCACAAATAACTCAGCGGTGGATCCAGATCCCAAACCTAATAATGCGCCATCAGGCACGAGTTGTGCTGCTCTATAAGCTACCATCCTTTTGAGATCAAGCTGATTCAATTTGGGGAAACCTCCTAAGAGCCAATCATTCACTAGTATAGATTACTATCAAAGATAGTACTATCTAATCTTTGCCCTCGAGTTATGATGAAACATGGTAGACAGTGCTATACTCAGCACAAGATACCAACCTTCCAGGAGGGCCAAGTGATTACAGCACTCGTAGAGATAGATGTAGAAAGGGGTCGTATTAACGATGCAGCTCAAAAGCTGGTGGACATAGACGGAGTAGCTGAAGTCTGGAGTGTTACAGGTGATCACGATCTTGTAGCTCTTCTAAAACTTAGGGAGTACGATCAGCTCTCCGAGGTAGTAACAAATCACATAGCTTCATTGCCAGAAGTAGTGAGGACAAAGACTATGCTGGCTTTCAAAGTCTATTCGAAGCAAGAGCTAGAAGAGGCTTGGAACATAGGAGTAGATTAGCGGCCCGATTAAAAGACATGATGGGCCACCAGTTAGGTGGCCCATCATGGCATTCGCAGGATTCCGTACCCCCCATTCTGTTCTAGTCCACCATCTGTCTCACGCCTTACGACGTGGTGGCTGCTCGCCCTAGGCGGCTCGCCACTGCGGCAATTACTGCCTTGCTCCCGGACGCACACTCCCCTAGCCGCCGACATTACTGCCGACGCTGCGGCGATCTTACCGCCGCTGTTTCACCCCTTACCTGTGACCCTAACGGGCCCATCGGCGGGTTAGTTTTCTGTTGGGGTTGTGGTCGTCACGGCTCTCGCCATGACCCGCCCTGGCTTGCTGTTTCGCCAGGCGTCCTTGCCCTCGCAGGTCCGGACCCGGGGCTGGGAGTGGGGAAGTTCCTCTGGCACTAGCGCCAGCGGTGGACCGAATCCTGCAGCTAATAATATACAAA
>JBHORE010000142.1:0-5250 GCA_042408415.1 Thermobaculum sp. | reverse complement strand
AGTGCACACCCTGCCCAGGATCATGAAGGTGGCTGTGCGCCTCTCCCAGCAGTCCCCTATGTTGGGACAGTGCGCCTCCTCGCACACCGTGTGCAAACCCAACCCCCTCATCAACCCCTTGAGCTCCTGGTAGTTGGGACCACTGGGTATCTTGGCCTTGATCCAGCTGGGCTTGGGCAGCTCACAGGCAGGACTACCATCGCTCATGTGCTCTACGTCCGGCTTCATGCGATCCCCTCTAGGCGGCCCTGGCCACCAACAGTTGTTGCAGCCATGCGGCCTCCAGCTCGAGCCCGGTCTTGATGTCCACCTTGGGCTCGTAGCCCAGTAACCGCGACGCCAGGGTGATATCTGCCGACGTGTGGCGGACGTCGCCCTTCTGGGGAGGCAGGTGCTCCACCACAAGCTCCATCTGCAAGATCTCTCCCAGCATCTGCAGCACCTCGTTCACGGTAACCCTACTACCACCCCCCACGTTCAGGGCCACGCCTGAGGCCTCGCACTGGCCGGCAGAGATGTTGGCTTCCACGGCATCCTCTACGAAGGTGAAGTCCCGAGTCTGGTTGCCGTCCCCATAGACCTGGATTGGCCTGCCCTGTAGGGCAGCCAATATGAACTTATGGAATGCCATGTCGGGACGCTGGCCGGGGCCGTACACTGTAAAGTACCTGAGGGCTATGGTGGGCACGCCGTAGTTCTTCCAATATAGGTATGTGAGCTGCTCGGCAGCAAGCTTGGTCACACCATAGGGGGAGACGGGCCTGGGCACCACATCCTCACTGGTTGGGTAGCACTCCGCATCCCCGTATATGGATGAGGAGGAAGCATACACGAACTTTCGCAGCCGGGAGGCCTTCGCCGCCTCGAGCAGCCTTTGGGTAGCCAAGACGTTGTGCCTGATGTAAGATTCAAATTGCGTGCCCCAGCTAGCGCGCACCCCAGCCTGTGCAGCTTGGTGGTAAACTATCTCAACACCATCCAACAAGGGACGCAGGTCGGCCGTAGCCAGGTCCAGCTCGAGCAGAGTGAAGTTGGGGTCAGGCAGCAGGTCGGCTACGTTGGCCTCCTTGATGGCCCGCGGGTAGTAGGGGGTGAAGCAGTCCACGCCCACAACCTCATGACCATCAGCGAGCAGCCGCCTGCACAGGTGGGAGCCGATGAAGCCAGCACAACCGGTAACGAGCACGCGCAAAGCTGTACCTCCAGGTAAGTACTATCTATATTTTCCTAACGGGGAGTATTTATGATGTATGCGGAAGGTTGAGAAAGCATCTAGAGGCATCCACAAATAATCCACTAATGCAAAACAAGATCATAAGGGGTATCATTTAGGTTATGGACATGAGCAAGGATTTGAGAAACCTTAGAGAGTTGGTACTTGGCAAGACCCCATCGGAAAGCGCCCGCACGCTCATGGCGGCCCTGTCGCTTGCGGGCTGCGCGCTCCTGTGGAGGGACAACCTCAAGCTCCGTCGGGAGGTGCAGAGCCTAAGGGAGTCCGAGCACATCCTGGAGCACCAGGCGCTGCACGACCCCCTGACGGACCTGCCCAACAGGGCGATGTTCATGGACAGCCTCAACAGAGCGCTCTCGCACGGCCGCAGGCATGGTCACCCCGTTGGCATCCTCTTTCTCGACCTCAACGGCTTCAAGCAGGTCAACGACATGTACGGTCACGAGACCGGAGACCAAGTACTGAGGGTGGCTGCGGAGAGGCTGAGGCTGTCGGTGCGCCCAGAGGACATGGTCTCTCGGTACGGTGGCGATGAGTTCGCTATTCTCCTCAGCGACATCACGAGCGAGGAGCAGCTGGCGGAGATCTCCCAGAGGCTGGTGCGCAGGCTCAGCGCCCCCATCAGGCTCCACGATCGGGACGTGGCTCTGAGCGCAAGCATAGGCTACGCCCTGGGCTCGCCCACGGAGGTTTCCGCCGAGGAGCTTGTGCGTCGGGCCGACCTGCACATGTACCGTGAGAAGGTGCAAGACAGGGAGCACAACCTCGAGAACGGCTTCTGGGCGGTGGGCGACTAGGGCAGACCAACCAGCAGGAGAGTACCACGACCACAACAGGGATGCTTTGGGATGCCTCCCTGTTGGCGTATCTTGCACATGGATATGCTAGCTTGCAAGCTTGCAATATAGCAAAGGGCGTGAATCCCGACCCAAACCCAAGCAGGTTCAACGCCTCAGCAGTTGCCATCTTGAGGGATCGGTCGCGGAGCACCGCAAGGCTAGCTCCTAGGCCGTGAACTCCACCCTCACCCTTCTGCCCAGCAGCATCGCGAGCACCGTCTCCACGGCCACCACATGCTCAGGCTTGATCTGGGTACGGTGCCAGGGCTCGGCCAGCAGGACGCATATCCGATCGCCCTCCATGGAGAGGATGCGAGCCTTCGAGAACAGCATGTTGCACGTTGGTCGACCAAGATGTTGCGCCAGCAGGTCCTTCGCCCTGGACCAAAGCGCATCGTACTCGCTCCCCTCAGGAGCAACACTCTGAGTCCCTGACTGCTTGGGTGCGCTGGGGTCTTCTTCAGAGGCTCCTCCTTCCCTAGAGGTATCCTGGACGTACCCACCGGGTGCCCCCCAGGCATCCCTGATGGACTTCACCAGCACTGCAGCTGGATCCTTTGGATGTCGGTAGGGCAACATCTCTATCTGGCGGGCTATATGTTCAGCATCAAATTCCTCCACAAGCTCCTGGGCTACAGAGGTAGAGACCCCGTGTTTGACAAGCTCGGATAAGAGCCTTAATTCTTCTGCTGTTTTTTGTTTAGCTGTGTCTTGTACTGTTTGTTGTGGGTATGCTGGGGCATACCCGTTTGGCCCCTCCTGGCGTACCCCCCTATCGTGGTCATCCACACTCCGGGGTACGTCCCTTTGGATGCCCGGGTGTGCCTGAGTGGACGTAGGGGTATGCTCTTCCGTACTCCGGGGTATGCTAGAGTACACTCCCTGTGGGTGATCCTGCCTTAGGTTGAGGCTGTACACCGTGGGCTTGGAGCCTGTGAGGGGATCGCGCTGCTGTTGAGCTACTATAAGGTTCTTCTCGCGAAGGGATCTCAGGGCCTCAAGCACCGTGGCCCTCTTGAGGCCCGTGCCGAGATCGAGCCTTCTGCCGTCGCGAGTGACTATGCCGTTGCACAGCTGCTCGATGCTGATGGCGTCGGCCTCCTTCTTGAAGCCGAAAGTTCTTCTGATTATGTAAAGCAATACCTTGAGCTCGGCTCCGGTCAGATAGGGCATGATCCAGTCGAACACCGCATCGGGTGTCTGAGTGTAGGTAGGGGCGCTTATTCCCTCGAACCTGGACCAATCGATCTCCGGCAGGCCGTTGTTGTCTTGTTTCTTAGGCATCTGACCCCCTTAGTGCACTCCTAGCGATTACTCCACTACACAATAGATGTTACCATTTGGGCGCTTGTGGGCCAGCGGAGCTTGACAGGCTTAAATCTTTAATTACTTAAGGATGATCGCAAGCTGGGCAGCCATCGTGGAGCGCCCCCATCAAGTCCTTGCGCTAGCCCCAACCATTCCTCTGCGCCAGATAACCCCGACATATGCACGATATAACCCCGATATGCTCACAATATAACCCCGACAAGAAGCTATTACTAATAATTATTACCAGCGTTCGGGGCTCGCGAGCATCACCGTCTGCTGGTTTCATGTGAAACTGCTATGATCTGCGAGAGAGCGCTGCAAGGGCCTTTGCCGCTCCTGGCAGGGTTGACGGTCTTGCGCCCAGTCCCAGTGTGGATGCCAACCATGCGCCGTAGGCAGCGTATATGGCTAGCCTTGATGCTCCAGGGAGCTGCCCGCTGGTGGATAGCTTCTGCTCCCACTCCTGCAGCCAATCCCTGACCAGCTCCAGCAGTTCTGGGGCGTTGGCCGCTGCGGCCAGCAGGGCGACGGAGCGTTCTCTATGTGCCGGCTCTGCCGCAGCAAAGAGCGCGTCAACATAGGCCTCTAGCAGGCTCTCGGGGTCGGCGCTGTTGGGGGTCCTGCTGATTATGTCCTCTGCCAGCTCCTCGAGCATGGCCCGGAGCATGGCCTCTATCAGAACCTCCTTCGTGGGAAAGTGGTACAGCAGGCTGCCCTTGCTCACCCCCGCCTGCTGTACCACGGCATCCAGCGTGAGCTTGTGGGCGCCCTCGCGTAGGACGAACTCCTTGGCTGCGCTCAGTATCTTGTGACGAGTGTGCTCCGCCTTGGTGCTCCTCATGCCCCAAATTATAGTCCGTCTGGACTGTTTATTCAACGGTCATAAGGCAATTGATTAGTCCAATTAGACTGTTAGGCCGCATAATAGTCTGCTTAGACTGTTTGTGGGTGAGCTTGCAGGACTAGCCCGGGGCTGGTAGCCTTAAGTGTTACTAGTTGGTTCAACTGGTTGTACTTGGCTTTGTGGGTGTTGAAGTGAGGGTAAACAGAAGGCAAGCTATAAAGCTGATGCTGTTGGGCGCTGCGGGTTTGGGGCTGGCAGCATGTGGAGGCGGTGGCCAGAAGGACTTCTCCTCGCGCTTTGCGGCCTATCAGCCTGCCAACGAGCCCAACGGCGATCTCTCCAAGGTGGTGTGGCCCGACTTCGTGCTCGCAGCGGGGCCCGAGGTCCGCAAGCTGTATGAGTTCCAGGTGCAGCACGGGGAGATCATGCGCTACATGCCGTGCTTCTGTGGCTGTGGGCAGTCGGACGGTCACATGAACAACCGCGACTGCTACATCCAGGCGGTTAACCCTGATGGTACAGTAGTGTTCGATAGCATGGCACCTACCTGAGGGGTGTGCTTAGAGGTCACGCGTGACGTGATGCAGATGCTTGATCAGGGCATGACTCCCAGGCAGATACGCCTGGCGATAGATAACAAGTTCGCTTCGCAGATCGACCTAGCCACTCCAACTCCCTACCCTCCTCAGTAGGGCCTCTGAATCTTCTGGGTTGGGGAAGATCGCTGGGGGGTTCCTCTTTGGGAAGGGGCTGGTCATGCCTTGGCCTCAGGTACCTTTGCCCTTGCTCGCAGTTGCAGGGGATATCTCCTCCGATGATGCCATGATCCAGGCATATTGGGCACTCGTACACCACACACCTCCTCTTTTCCCTCCTACAACTATAGGCCTTGGGGGTTGAGAAGGGTACTCTCCGGAAGTGTAGTTTTAGTTGGTGTTGCTTTTAGGTGCTGGAGGAACACCCTAACGCTCGTGCGACAAAATCGTTTGAGAAAGCCGCGTTAGGTGGAGCACTTGCCCCCA
>JBHORE010000141.1:0-23034 GCA_042408415.1 Thermobaculum sp. | reverse complement strand
GCTGGTATCCATGTAGGTGGGAACCTGGCTACTTCCGCTCTGGTCTTTAGAGCGGTTGATAGCATCCATGCAACAGGGAACAGAATTATGATAACTCCGATTATACAAAGAACAGTAGCTCCTATAGTGATGGCTCTATCTTGAAATTTCTTGTTCTGCCAGAAGTTTATCTGTGGTCTAGCAACTGTTGGTCTGGTAGTTATTTCTGCCATAGCTTTTTACCCCTCCGACGGACTTAGAACCTTCCACCTTCAGAAGTCTCGTAGTAGACAAATCGCCTAGAAGCCCATAGGAACAAAATGGTTAGTGCAAGTATTACCAGGAAAAGTAGCCATGCTTGTGCAGCTGCAGTCCCCATCCTGTATCTACGGAAGGCATTAAGGAAGAGATACAATACATAGAACATTGACCAATAGTCTGGTGCTCCCGTGCCTCCATTGACTACCCAAGCCTGTGTAAACACCTGGAAGGATCCTATAATCCCAGTAATGAAGGTAAACAAAATCACTGGGGATATCATGGGAATAGTTATGTGCCAGAAACGCTTGATTCTACCTGCACCATCTATAATGGCAGCTTCATAGAGCTGCGTGGGAACTCCTTGAAGAGCGGATAAGTAGATAAGCATAGGGCCGCCGAACCCCCATAGCGATATTAGCGTGAAGGAAGGTATGACCCATTTAGGATCCCCTAGCCAATCTGGTCCATTCCATCCAATTGGGATCAAACCATTAGTGCCAAATAGTGATCTTATGACATAATTTACGATTCCGAAATCAGGGTTGAGTAGCCAAACAAATAATAGTGTGGCTGCTACAGCGGGCAGAATTGCAGGCAAGTAGAATAAAGTTCTAAATACACCTAATGCTGGCACTTTTTGGTTTAGTAGCACTGCCAGCATTAGAGAGAAGAATATTCCTAGCGGTACGCTCAAGAAAGTGTAATAAGCTGACACCTTAAGTGACTTCCAAAAAATGGGATCTTGTAGTAATAGCTGATAATTAGCTAGACCAATAAACTTGGGCGGAGAAGCAATATTGTATCTGGTAAGGCTTAAGTAAAAGGATGCTAGTATGGGACCTAGAGTAAACACTAAGTACCCAAATACCCATGGAGATATAAAGAACCAAAACCAGAGAGCTTCTCGACGAGCAAGTTTGCCTTTTGGCAATATACCTAGCATAGCCATACTACCCTAACCCTCAGCGATTTCTATTTCCAGCTTTGGGTCTAATTTTAGACCCTTTGGATGAAGCAGAATATAAGCCCACTCTTTTCTCTTGTCAAGACCTTAGTAGGGGGGGTTTTACCCTTGGGGAGAGAAAATTATTATCTGCCCTTTCGAGGTTCTTACGTATAATTTGCCGTCCGACAACACAGGAGAAGCGTTCGATAGATCTGGATAGGAGAGGCTCCACAGAACTTTGCCCGTGCTTTTCTCCAAGCACCTTATGTGAGTTTGCCTGGATACTCCGCTTATAACAAAGATATTACTGTTGGTTATAACAGGCATAGAGACAAAGTTGCCATCTTTATATACCCAAAGTTCCCTTCCTGTTTTCAAATCGAAAGCTCGCAGGGTCCAAGAGGATTTAGCAAAAGCTAATTTACCATCTGTTCCAACTGGTATCAGTGTTTCGCCTGTAATTGCTTTGGTCCACACGTATTTGCCATTCTGTAGGTCAACTGCAATTATGGATTTGTCACTGGTTGCTAGGATATACCCTTCAGCGATTACTGGTGAAAAGAATACTGAGAACTTGATAGGTGTCTTCCAAATCAGCTTGCCATTGTTTTTATCTATTGCGTATAAGTACTGGGCATCTGATATTACGACTTTGTTTTCGTCCACTGCAGCAGATGAAGATACATAGTCTGCCATATCGTATTCCCATAAGACTGCGCCGGTGCCTGCATCTAGCGCGTAGAGTTCTTTCCCCGCCCCTATAAAGACCTCGTCATCCACTATTACTGGAGATGTAATGTGCCCTCCCCAGTAGTCATTACTTGCGCTGCTTATTCTACGAGGTTGAAACGCCCATCTAATTCTCCCAGTTTGCATATCCAAGGCCAATACTTGGCCTTGATTTGCACTCTCAGATCTAATTATCACTAACCCTTTGTATACTGCAGGTGATAGATATTCTCCTGCTAAAGGCAAGGCCCATAGCTCTCTGGCTTCCCTTTCGTGTATAGCTCGCAGTGATTTGTTAGAGTCGATGAATAAAGTGTTGTTCGCTATAGCTGGTGGAGATCCTGTTCCAACATCATCTCTCAATGATATTACTTTACTCTGTCTAAGTGGCGGAGATAATTCATAGTCTACGCTTCTTGTTCTAGCCGGGTTGAGTCCTTCCATTGGCCAGGATCTATTAGAAGTTATTTTGCTTTTCTCGTCTGTTAGGGTATGGGGTAAGGTAAAGCTCAATCCAGGCCTTAGGATTGCATATAGAAAGGCAACTACAGCTATAAGGCCGAACGAAATCAGCTTAGTGTGCGAATATGCAGACCTAACAAATTTGCCTATCATTGTTCAGTAACATTCCCTTATAAAGCGTGTTTAGATTCTCTTGCTCTGTAAGATAAAAAGGCCACCAGCAACGAAGTCATCGCTAGTGAAACAGAAAAACCAATCAAAACTGCTAATACCAATGCCAAGCTGGTGCTACCATCCACTGCTACGAACCTGATGAGTCCGCCTTCTCCGGATATCAAAGATGTTTTTACCAAGAAATCACCAGGAGCATTGCCTTCTAGGGGCAGCTTTACACTGCTATAGCTATTAGAACTTTCGGATAATTTCATTGTGTTATTTTGGATTATCAAGTTTTGAGTCTTATTCAAGACATCGAGATTAACATTGCCTTTTCCTGCAATGTTGGAAGCTACTACAAATTCAGGATTTTGCTTGAAACTAAATAAAATTTCTCCTCTTAGAGAGTCCTTCGTGATCCACAGTTCTGAGGTGATTAGCTTAGAAGAATGATAAGAGTAAGCTTTCAAAAGGGCTATAGTTGCTATAGCAGCAAACAAGACAAGCGCTATACCAATCTTTGAACTACTATTGCCCTTTGAGTAAGTTGAGGTGTCGACTGATGTTGCTGTGGTAATCTCCTCCGTAGGTCTATATGTACCGAAAACCCTACACCAGAAATCTTGCCACCATATCCAAGATATCCATATTAGATAGGAAAATGCCAAAGATGTAAGGATAGCCATAAATAACCAAGTAGTGTTCGATACTAGTAGGCTGTGCAGGTCGTAGAATAGGCCAGGATTGCTGGCTAGTCTCTCTACAGCCTTTTCCTGCCAGATAAAAGCGCCAGTAGTTGCAGAGAAGGATAAAATTGCGACTAATACAACCAACCCCAGATTTTCAGCCCATAATAGCCTCAATCTATTCCCTATCTCATCTATGAAAGCGAGCATAATGCCTAATATTCCCATTACAAAGAAGCCAGTTCTGGCGCTCCAAAGGTAAGATGGGAATGATAATAAGGTTTCCTTAAGTGACTGGAGGAGTAAGCTCCAAAATGAGTGTCCGCTCCTTATTTGAAAGGAGACATCTCTAAGTGTCTCCCAAAAGCCGCCAGTAAATACCAGTAGTGCAAAGATGAGTAGCAGGAATAATACGATACTTATTCCTGCCAAAAAGCCAGCAATAAATCTCCTTGGATCTACCCCCTGATATGAGGTTAATCGTATACCGCTCATTAGCTTCTGGCTCCAGCTGATGGTGTAGAAGGTTATCAGATTTTACTTGTAGATCTATATAAAGTTAAGAGCACATCTAAATCTAGATGTGCTCTTGGTTCTAAACTCAGAAGTCATGATTAGAAACTTCTATTAAGTGGTAAGTGTAGTAAGGGGTGCCTTACTAGGATTTAGTTTCACCTTCAGGTCCGAGTATCAGATCGGTTATATATGCAGCTAACCAGGTTGCAACGATCCCCAATACTAGGCCCAGAAGTCCCTTCAATAGCCTCCTTCTCACATCTTCTTCCATGAGAAAACCTCCATTTCTTTGCTTATGGCTAGATCTCTACCTCTTATTGTTATTTGACCCCATTATACCCTCGATGCTGTTCTGCCTAGAACATGCACAACAGTGTCTCTTGTGACTATCCCCTCTATTTGGTCATCATCAATCACTAAGAAGAGATTATGCCCTGTTCTCTCGAACAAGTTCATAGCATCAAACAAGGATAAATCGGCAGGCAACCTGCCCACAGAAGCTAGGTTTATCATGATAGATCTTACTGGTGTGATATGCCAGAAGGGCTGTGGTAATCGGAGTATCTCGTAAGGTGTAAGTAAGCCTACAGGTTCACCATGAAAGTCCACTATAAAAAACTGTCTTCCAGAAGACCTTATATAGTCTGCAAAGAGATCGCTTACTAGAGTGTCTTCTTCAACATGGACGAGCGGTATGTACACGTCCACTAGCTTGATGTTGGACAATTTGTGATAAGTTAGTGATTGCCTGTAGCTTTGTCTGGCTAGAATAATAACGAAAGCTCCTAGAAGGACCATCCATAGGTATCCTAGATATCTATCTAGAATGGCCAATAGAACCCCAGCAGTTATAAGCAGGTAACCAAATAATTGGCCTCCTAGAGCTGAGATCCTCGTAGCACGGATATAGTTGCCGCTTATACCCCATACAATTGACCTAAGTATCCTCCCTCCATCTAAAGGAAACCCAGGAAACAGATTGAATACAGCCACCCCTACATTTAGCACTGCTAGTAGGCTTAGAAAGGAACCTATTGTGGGCATGCTTGATGCAATAATTTCTGACAATCCCCAAAAAGCCAGGAATAGCGTGAAGCTTACTACCGGACCAGCTATAGCTATCCAAAATTCCTCTCTTGCCCTTCTAACCTCACTCCCAAGCTGGGCTATACCACCAAACATGTGGAGTGTAATGGACCTGACGGGGATGCCAAAACTTTTTGACACCAAGCTGTGACCCAGCTCGTGGGCAGTAAGAGACAGGAAGAATAGCAGGGTGCATACTATAGCTGCCAACCAGTAAAATAGATTACTCGATCCTGGTATGAACTCCGGTAATCTGTCGCTTGCCAGTGAGTAGACGATTAGGGCAAACACCAGAAACCAGGTGGGATTCACATAAATAGGTATGCCGAATATCTTACATAGTCTAAATCCGCTCAGAGGATTCATACTCATACAAGTATAGCCCAGCGGAGAGGAAAAGCTTATATATGCATGAGGCTGACTTGCTGACCAACCTAGTACTAGCTTTATCCGTAGCTGCGATTGGTGGTTTAGTAGCTACTTTACTTAGACAGAGCCCCATAATTGGGTATTTGATTGCAGGGATAATAATTAGTCCTTTCACTCCGGGTCCGGTAAGTGATGTGGGGATTATTAGCCAGTTAGCAGATATAGGAGTAATTTTTCTTATGTTTGCTGTTGGTGTACAGGTATCTATCAAGGAAATACTGAGTTATGGTAGGTTAGTTCTGGTCGGAGCTCCCTTACAGGTAATAGCTATGTTACCTATAGCATTGGGAATTGGTCGTATTATCGGCTTGGACGTTGGTGCTTCACTTGTCTTGGGATTCGTAGCGGCTATTTCATCGAGCGTTGTGATAAGCAAAGTGCTTGAGGATTACAGTGAGGGCTCTACTGAACATGCAGGAATAGCTCTGGCTTGGAGTGCTGTACAAGATATTATCACCATAATAATGGTGGCTATCATGCCCTTGTTATCTCCATCTGCAAGTGCAGGCAATAGCTCAATATACATGTCTTTACTTAAGACATTTGCTTTTGTTGTATTAGCTTTTGGCATCGGATTATTTGCTCTGCCTTGGGTGATGGACAAGTTGGCTCTAACCCGTAACAGAGAGGTTTTATTGTTGGCTACAGCGACTGTTGCTTTGGTTGCTGCGGTAGGAGCATCTATGTTTGGACTCTCAGTAGCCCTGGGGGCCTTTGTCGCTGGGCTGATAGTTAGTGAGTCTGATATCTCTCACCAAATACTTGGAGATATAGTCCCGATAAGGGATGTTTTTTCAGCGCTCTTCTTTGTTTCCATAGGCATGCTACTTGATCCGAGGATGATCATCTCTGACTGGCACCTGGTATTCCTGGGGTTAGTATTGATCTTGATTGTTAAGTTGTTGATATCTACAGGTATCATGCTCGCCATGGGTTATGCTGTAAAGACCTCTGTGTCGGTGGGTTTGCTGTTGGCACAATGTGCGGAGTTCTCATTCCTGCTGGCGTCTATAGGTCGTGATCTAGAACTTCTTTCCGAGAACTCCTTTAGATTGATGTTATCCACTACTGCCATCAGCGTCATAATTAATCCATTTATTTATAGGCTCAGAACGCCAATTGTAAGTTTTGCTAGCAATTTGGTACCTGCCAATAACATTCCGCAACCCACTCAGGATGCAACACCTGACGTTGACCTCCCAGATAGGCGTCACGCCGTGCTATGTGGTTATGGCAGGGTTGGAGCAGTAGTTGGAGCTGCATTAAGGAGAAGGGGATTCCCCTTCGTTGTTATAGAGGAAGATCCTAGGATTATCAAAGAGCTTCGTAGAAGGGGCGTTCCGGCAATAATTGGAAACGCAGCCAACATGAGTGTGTTAAGCGCTGCCAATGTGGAGTCAGCACGTATATTGATAATAGCTATATCTGATGTAGTCGCTACTCGTATAGCAGTCGAAAATGCCAAGACTCTCAATCCGAACATAGATATCGTGGCTCGTGCCCAAAGTGCTAAGGAGAGAGACTATCTTAGACATAGAAGAGTATCCCATGTAGTGCTTGGCGAGATGGAGCTCGCGCTTGAGATTACAAGATTTACTTTGCATAGATTTGGAGTAAGTGGAGGCGAAGTGCAAGCTATCTTACAAGGGCTGAGGGAAAGATCTGAGGCTGAACTCGGATCAGGTAGCTTATACGACCTATGATCTCATGAATGTCTGCTTTCTTCGCCGATCTCTCTTACGACTCTTGCTGGGTTACCAGCTACTATCACCCCTGCTGGTACATCCTTAGTGACCACAGCTCTGAATCCTACTACAGAATCATCGCCTATACTTACTCCAGGAAGTACCGCACACTGGCCTGCAAGCCACACGTTTTTGCCTATCCTTACAGGAGATTTTCTTACTGGTGCCTCTCGGTTTGTACTTCTGTCCCTATGAACTGAGTGGAAATCTGTGTCGAATACCACTGCTGATCCAAGAATGCAGAGATCCCCTATCTCTATCTGTCGGCTAGCTATTATGGTAGGACCATTTAGCCTTACGTTGCTCCCAATTGTTATCTTCGCATCCTTGTCGGTGGTGATGAGCATAGTAGGCTCATGGTGAGCCCAGGCATTTACCCAGTCGCCTATCACTATCTCCCCAGGTCCTGATATTCTTAAACGCTGATTGCATATAAAACCCCGTCCCACCCTAAGCCTACTGCGCATCTTTAATCTGTATCTCAGGAGGATGATTTCGGTAAATATGCGCAGTAGTGGGTAGAATCGGGGTTTGTTTATGCTGGGATGGAATATAGAAATAGGCCTTGATTTATTGCCCAACTACAGCCTGCTTCATCCTGTCGAAAGCTTTCTCTAGGAGGTTGTAATTAGTCGCGAAGGAGATTCTTACATGGCCTTCTCCTGTGGGACCGAAAGCGATGCCTGGTGTAAGGGCTACGCCTGCCTTCTCGAGCATATCATCTGCGAATTTTATACTGTCCCCATTCACTTTGGGGAATGCGTAGAATGCTCCCTCCGGAGCTTTGCATTCGATCCCAGGTATAGTATTGAGAGCCTCTACAACGAGAGCTCTGTTCTTTTCATATTCTTTTACCATGTATTCTACTACGTCCTGAGGTCCCTCGAGGGCACAAGCGGCTGCTTCCTGTGTAAAGGTAGCTGCGGCAGTAACAGAGTGCTGATGTACCTTGAGTATTTGAGATGCTATCTGCCTGGGAGCCGCAAGATATCCCAATCGCCACCCCGTCATGGCGTAGCTCTTGGAGACTCCATTGATAGTAACTGTCCGCTCTCGCATTCCAGGTAACGTTGCTATACTTATATGTTCGTGCCCATCAAACAGAATTTTTTCGTAGAGCTCATCGGATATCACCAGCAGATCTCTTTCTATGGCAAATTCTGCTACAGCTTCGATCTCTTCCTTAGTAGCTACTCTACCAGTAGGATTGTTGGGGGTGTTGAATATAAGCACTTTTGCTCTTGGGGCTTCCACAGAGCGGAGTATCTCTGGGGTTATCCTGTAGTCTTCTGGCTCTAGAGGGATGTACACTGGTCTACCCCCAGCTAGATATACAGACGGCTCATAGCTTACCCACGCAGGTGATAGTAGTAGTACTTCATCTCCATCATTTACCGTGGCCACAAGCGTGGCATAGATAGCATGCTTTCCACCAGGAGTTACTATTATCTCTTCTAGGGAGTATTCCAGGCTATTTTCAGATGCGAACTTCTTCTGTATCGCCCTTAGCAGGTTAGGAGTACCTCTGCTTGGAGCGTAGTGAGTTTCGCCTCTGTTTATAGCATCAAATGCAGCCTGTACTATGTGCTGTGGGGTTGGGAAGTGGGGATCACCGCCAGAAAGATCTATCACATCCTTGCCCTCTGCTTTAAGCTGCTTTGCCTTGTCTGCAATGCTTATAGTGGCGGAGGGCTTTACTTGTTGAAGCCTTTCAGCTATGAAACTGCGCATGGGAAGCTCCTATAAAGATCATGTAATATCTTTTTCAAAGTGTATCACTTTGGGACAAGCGGTTTGCAACCCCAAGTAGGAGGGTAAGAAATGACTATTGATAGGCTAAGAGAAGTTGCTGACGTCCACCGAGATAGAATTGCTGACTTCTGCTCGCGCCTTATTCAAACTCCTAGCTTGCCTGGCCAGGAGATGCAGGCTGCAGAGCTAATAATGAGTGAGATGAAGGCTTTGGGATACGATGCCGTATGGCAAGATGAGGTCGGTAATGTGATCGGTTTGATAAAGGGTGATAGAGCTGGGAAATCGTTGATGTTGAACACACATATGGACCATGTCGATGTCGGGGACAGATCTAGTTGGGAGTATGATCCCTACTCCGGAGAGGTACGTGATGGTTACGTGTGTGGTAGAGGCGCTGTGGACATAAAAGGCCCCACGTCATCGCAGGTATATGCTCCTTTCATTGCCAGGGAGGCAGGGTTGCCAATCTGTGGAGATGTATATGTTGTTGGTGTTGTACAGGAGGAAGTGGGTGGGCTTGGATCGATAGAATTGGGCAAATCCTTGCATGTGGATTGTGCCGTGGTAGGCGAGCCTAGCAGTAATACTCTTAGAAGGGGGAACAGAGGTCGTATAGAAATAGTAGCTATCTTTAGAGGTAGGTCCTGTCACGCTAGTATGCCGGATAGAGGTATTAACCCTCATTACTCTATGGCTAACTTTGTTGCTGCTCTCAAGAATGTAGATAGGGTCAAAGATCCTTTTCTAGGGGTTGAGACTTTTACCCCAACGCTTGTCTATACAGATCAGACTTCATCTAATGTTGTCCCGTCTGAACTAAGACTGCACATAGATTGGCGGACAGTACCGCAGAGATCAACTGATGAGATCAAAGAGATGCTTGCTTTCTTGTTGGAAAAGTCGCTAGTGGATGGGGCTTGGGGTGAGGTTAGGATAAAAGATGTTACCCTTACTACTTATACTGGGGCAACTCGTAATGTTCCAGCACACTTCCCCTCTTTCTTGATAAGTGAGGAACATCCTCTTGTAAAACTGTCTAAGGATGCTCTAAGTGAGGCCTTTTCAAGAGAAGTTGAGGTAAAGCGTTGGGATTTCGCGACTGATGCAGGGCACCTGATGGCTGCAGGTATACCAAGTATTGGTTTTGGCCCTGGTGATGAGACTTTGGCTCATACTAACCAAGAAAAGATATCGATTGAGGAGATGGTTGAGGCATCTATAGGATATGCCCTTTTATGTCATAGGCTGACTGATCCTGTTGCCTGGGCATCATAATTGCTGTTACGACAGTCGGAAGATTAATTTTTGCCTTTGAGGCTATTAGGAGGGCTACACATGACTATGCACACTACATCTTCTCATAGCATATATGCCGAAGAAAATGCTGCTAAGAGAGAAAAGATAATCCAGCTCTTAACCAAGGCTTATTGGATGGAGATTGAGTCTGTAATGAATTACATAACCAACTCCGTCAACCCGGACGGTGTGAGGGCAAGAGAGATCACTGAAGCTCTTTCTCAAGATATACAGGAAGAGCTCGGGCATGCGCAGATGTTTGCTTCTAGAATAAAGGAGTTGTATGGAGTGGTCCCCGGCTCCATGGATTTCAAGCCTGAGCAGACTTATCTACAGCCTCCAGATAACCAGACAGACATCGTTCATGTCATCAAAGGGGTGATAGAGGCTGAGAAGGGGGCCATAGAGTTCTATACACAGATCCTACATGAGACTGAAGAGGTAGATCTGGTAACTCAAGATATGGTCATAGATATACTTCATGATGAGCAGGGACATCTTAGGCTATTTGAGGGCTTTCTTCGAGAGTATGAGGCGGAAGGAAAGGCCTAAAGATTAGTATTCTTTCTGGGCTTTCTGCTAGGCAGGGTTGGACCTCCAACCCTGCTATTATTTTTGCTGTGAGGCTCTTTATAACGAACTTATTGATACACTCGGAGTGCTATGTTGAAGCGCGAGCGCTCTAAGGTCTCTAAGTTAAAGCAAGTTCCTGTTCAGGGCGTCTTCTATGAGGTGGAATTTGTCCCAGGACTGGAACCTTTCGTGCTCGAGGAGCTACACGAGAAGCTGGTAAATCTAGGGGAGATCTATCCCTATGTGAAAAGCGGCAATTTCCAGTTCAACATCTATGGCGATCCCAGGCAACTATTGATGCTGCGTTCAGTTGGTAGCGCCTTCGTAGTAAAGCTGTTTGAGGTGCCGAGACCCCTAGCGCTATTAGGACATCAAAACTTCAGCCAGCTGCTCTCTATGATAGAGAGTGTGCTGAGCTTACATCCTGAGGGGAGTTTCAAAACTTTTAGGATAAGCGCTGCAGGTAGCGATTCTCCTGTCTTTAGGAGAATATATAAGGAGCTAGAGTTATCGACAGGGTTGATGCCTTCCCAGGATGGAGATTTGTTCCTCAGAGTGCGTAAACCTATAGTCCGTGGGGATGGCTTTGAGGTATCCATTAGGCTTACTCCTAGACCCCTCTCTGTACGTCCTTGGAGGGTATGTGATTTCCCTGGCGCTATCAATAGCACTGTTGCTCATGTAATGGCCGGGCTATCTGAACCTTCTGCCGAGGATGTAATAGTCAACCTGGGATGTGGTTCGGGTACTATCCTCATAGAAAGATTGGAGATGCTCCCCGCTAAAAAAGTAATAGGGATAGATATTGATGCGGATGCTATTGCATGTGCTCGTAGGAATGTCGACGCAGCTGGTTTGACCGGCAAAATAGATTTGGTGCGTGGTGACATGCGGAGTACAGGACTTAATAGCGGCTTCGCAGATGTTATTTATGCTGATCTACCCTTTGGCCACATCTTGGGTTCACATGCTAACAACGTTCAACTCTATCCCGACACTTTGAAGGAGGCAGCTAGAATAGCTCATGAAGGTGCTAGAGGAGTATTTATCACGAGCGAGATTCGCCTTATGAGAGGGGTTATTGATCTATGCAAACATCTATGGAGGCAGGAGGGAGAGGTAAAGCTTGAGATGGATAAACTAAGACTTATGATATTCGTTTTGTCTCGCCTGTAATGCAAGCTGGATACTAATTTGACACTTTGGTTAGCCCAACCTAAGATTTATCTAAGACGATAATTGAAGTTCTGTCTGGTCAGAAACACTCAGGAGAGTTGATAGTGCCTATTGATCCCTTTCTATTTCGGCGGGTAATGGGGCAGTTTGTCACAGGAGTTACGTTGGTTACCACGCTGCTTGAAGACGGTAAGCCTTGGGCGATGACAGCTAATTCTTTTACATCCATATCATTAGATCCTCCTATCGTGATGGTAGCAATAACACGTGGCTTGACCACTAATAATGCTGTCAGGAGATCGCGAGTTTTTGGGGTCAATATTCTTAGGGCAGATCAAATATGGATAGCAAGGAGATTCGCAAGCTCAAACAGGCCTCCTGACCAGTTTGCCGATATCGACATGAAAGTTGCCACTACTGGTGCTCCTATTCTTGAAGAGTGTTTAGCCTGGCTAGACTGTCGTGTTACAGATCTTGTGGAGCAGGGAGATCACACAGTCTTCTTTGGTGAGGTACAGGAACTATCGCTGGGATCTGTAGGTGAACCCTTGCTTTACTACAATAGTGCCTATGCCCGCCTTATTCCAGACATGGCGAACTTTGATGAATTTATACCTCGTCCAGGCAACAAAGAGTAAGGTTTGTCAGCACTTACTCTTCATCAGTTCTTACTACCCTATAGGTTAATGTCTCATGCCCAATGCCTGGTGTTATCACTCGAAGTCTGGTCATCTGTATGACAAAAGCCCCTTTCTCGTGGGTAGAGGGCTGCTTTTCGTTTAATCTTCTTAAGGTATTACTGACCAGGGCTCCGCCTATCGCTCCACCTGCTATTAGGGCTGCTGGAACACCTACTCTACTTGATATCAGCCGGGTAAGTAGTCCACGTGAACTGGCCCTAAGGGCGGATTTGATTGGGACCAAAGCCTTACTCTGGTTACTAATGATTGGCACTATCTCTTTCATGAGTTAACCTCCTCTGCAGGATTATCCAAAAGTATCTCTGCGATGTGCTTCAATTGGTGACTGTGATAAGCCTTTTGGATCTTATCCTGTCTAAATTGTAATAGTGACATACATCTTACATCTTTGCCGGTTGATCTATTGGATACGTGGTACACCACACATATCTTTGAATCCTCCCCGACTATGTCTTCAAAATCTAGGTGCAATCCTAGTCCTCGTAGGCTACTAACGGCCTTGTAAGTATCTTCTACGTTCAGAGTTCTACCGCTGGATAGTTCGGTCTCCTTATAGTCTGGATGTAGCATTCTTTCTAGGATTGCGATATCAGCATCAAGTAATGCCCTGAAGAACCTGATAGCTTGTTGCTTGTATTCGGATACCAGCCATTTAGGAGTTCCTAACTGGGTCTGCTGTGGCGGCATCTCGTAAGCCGTTGGTATAAGAATAAAGCCTTCGTGGACATTGCCTATGACTTCGACCCTGCCTTCTTCTTTCCAAGCTAAATAGCTAACGTAGGCAGCTAGCACCGCATCCAAGATATCTGCTATATGCTTTAGTTGTCTAGGAGTGAGCGTTTCAAGCCGCCCTGGATCCTCAATAGGAGGATGGATCCACCTGACTGGTGGGTCAAGCGCTTCCTGTATCAGCCGGTTGAGATGTAGTATTCCGTGAACTAGAACTGATCTCTTGGCCTTGGAGCCCTTATAACTAGGTACCTTGCCAAACAGTCTGCTAATAGTGGCTCGCGGATAAACCTCTACTATTGCCTTTGTAGGTTCATGGGAACTTATACTATCTTGAATCCTGAAGCCATGAATCTCTAGCTTATGCGCGAGGATCTCTCCTCTTATGCCCCCCAAATTTTTCTCAAGGAGGCTTCTGTTTGATGGGTAAACTGGTATCTTCATGCTCTGAAGCACAATCTCACATCTTCTCGATCCCTCAAGGTTGGGTACAACTATGGGAGCATCTATTGCTACGATTGCACCCTCTTGATCGATGTTGCTGAGCACAAAATCCACTATTGATTCGTCGGTAGTTAGGTTGGTCTGCGATAGAATATTGCCGGATTCATCTATAACTGCTGCTCCTGTTTCTGGTCTATCAGCATTTATCAAGCTCCACGCTAAGTCTATACCAATAAATCTCATGCTGTTATCCTTATTCTCAAATAGAGATTGGTGAATGGGTTTTGGATTTATTATTGTAAATGCTGCTAAATTACACTCCATGATAGTTGTTTTATACCAAACGATATCTGAGAACTAGGATGAGCGAATCATGTCTAAAGTACTAATTACTGGGGCAGCTGGCACTTTAGGACAGGCATTGATCCCTGTGATAGCGAGTGCTGGGTATCATCTGGTACTCGTTGATGTACAACCTCTTGAGTCTGAACATGAATCCCATCAAATAGATATCTTGGATGCAGATGCTCTAGGCCCTATTATGGAAGGCGTGGACTTTGTAGTCCACGCTGCTGGTTTGCATGGTATACATCTATCTACTCGTAGTCCAAGAGAATTCTATTCTATAAACTTAACGGGCACCTTTAATGTTTGGGAAGCAGCCGTCCAGTCTGGAATCAAAGGGTTTGTATTCTGTAGCTCTGTATCTGTTTATGGGGAAAGTAGACGTCCTCCAAGGGAGGATGCTGTGGTTGCCTTAAGCGAGAACATGCCTCTTCTCCCAAGTGATATCTATGGATTAACTAAGTTTCTTGGAGAGGAGATGTCTAGATATTATGTGCGTCGCTATGGTGTGGCAGCTGTCGCGCTCAGATTAGGTATGTTCACTCCAGAACCTTTCTTCAGGCACGGTATTCGCTTACTCTATGGTGGTGTTGATCCTCGGGATGCTGCTCAGGCTGTGCTCAAGTCCATCCAGGCTATGGAAGCAAGCAAGATAAAGTGGGAGGTACTAAATATAGCCTCGGAAGTGCCTTTCACTAAGGAAGATGGCCCTCAGCTTAGGAAGAATCCTTTGCCTGTGCTTGATAAATACTACAAAGATGCTGTCAACCTGTTGAAAGAGAGAGGAGTTGAGAGGCTATATCCAATTCACGAATTCATCCCAATAAGTAAAGCAGGGGAGAAATTGGGTTTCAGGCCAGAATATAACTTCTCTTGGTGGCTGCAAGAGTTGGAGCAGCATCCAGATTACAGGACACCTAAGAATCCTCCCTGGCCTTAGTATCCTATAGGAGAGTGTTGTTGTATGGGGCAAGCTGACTGGACTATAGAGGACGTGTTAGAGTTAAGGCATCTTGAGGATGCGCAGCTATCTCAAGACGGTAAGTATGTGGCTTATGTAATCAGAGACGCTTACAGAGAAGAGTTAAGAGTTAGATCTTCCCACATTTATGTGGCCGACATAACAACTGGAGAATCAAAACAGTTTACTAATGGTCCTGGGGCGGATGCCTGCCCACGTTGGAGTCCAGATTCCAATAAACTAGCTTTTATCTCAGATAGAGAGGAAGAGGCTAGATTTGATCTCTTTACCATAGATGTTCATGGTGGTGAGGCTATCAAGCTGACGGACCTGGAAGGTTCAGTTTTGGACCTAAGATGGTCTCCTGATGGTAGATATATAGGTTTGTTATTGGAAGGTATTAAGACTCCTGATGAGGATTTACCCATAGTGTTTGAAGAAAAAGACCAGGTGACTCGAATCTGGAAGGTAGACTCATCAGGTGGAGATGCAGAACCTCTATCACCTGAAGGACTGCATGTATGGGAGTTTGGGTGGCTGGAGGACTCTTCAGCCTTAGTTGCTGTATGTTCAAGATATCCATATGAATGGAGCTGGTATGAATCTTTTCTTGCTCTAATTGATGCTTCGTCAAGCGAATATAAAGTTCTATACTCCCCAGACAAGCAAATAGCAAGCCCATCGCCCTCTCCAGATTCGAGATATGTGGCCTTTATAAAGGGCTCCTTCAGCGACAGAGGTAGCGTTGGTGGTGAGGTATGTGTAGTTGATCTACGCGATGGTATGTGTAGATCCCTTACGAAGGACTACCCAGGAAGTTTCTGCTCAGTACATTGGTTAGATTCCTCTCATCTTCTTGCTATAGGTTACGAGAGCGGCAATGCGTGCCTACTGTCGCTGTCTCTCGATGGTAATAAACGCAGACTTTGGTTGGAAGAATCCATGGTGTCACATCGATGGTGCGCTCGATTCACTCTAGACAAGACCAAGAGATTGGGTGTGATGATAAAAGAGTCCCATTCTTCACCTCCTGATGTATGGTCTTTCGGCCTTTCTGATAGTGATATTAGTGAGTGGGAAAAGATTACGGAGGTTTTTCCAGATCTACGAGCTAAGTACAATGGGGAGCCCAAGACTATAGTCTGGAAAAGCAGTGACGGCTTAGATATACAGGGGATATTCCTGCAACCTGGAAGCTTTAGCGGGGAAAAACCTCCCCTAGTGACCATTGTACATGGAGGACCTAGCTCCATGTACCACCATAGCTTTTTGGGTAGCTACTTTCTGGCTCCTGTCTTGGTTTCGAATGGTTATGCAGTTTTCTTGCCTAATCCTAGAGGCAGCTATGGCTGGGGAACTGCCTTTGCGGAGGCCAACCTCGGTGATATGGGTGGAATGGATAAAGAAGACATAATTTCAGGTGTGGAGTATTTACTAGAGTTAGGATATGCCGATCCAAGCAGGTTAGCCATAGCTGGGTGGAGTTATGGTGGGTTCATGACAGCTTGGATGATCACCCAAACAGATATATTCAAAGCTGCTGTCATGGGAGCTGGTATTGCTAACTGGAGGAGTTTTCATGGTGTTACCAATATTCCTACCTGGGATAAGCTTTACTACAGAGATGATCCATACAGGCTAGGTGGCCGCTTTGATAAATTCTCTCCTATTAACTGGGTTGGCAGTGTTAAGACTCCTACCCTGATACTTCATGGAGAAAAGGATGCATGTGTGCCTGTAGGGCAGGCTTACGAGATGTACCGAGCTCTAAGAGATCACCAAGTGCCAGCTAAGTTAGTCGTTTATCCGGGACAAGGGCACGTCATCGATAAGAAATCCTACGTCCAGGATATGTACGAACGTATACTGGATTGGTTTGGGGAGCACCTAAAAGTATAGGCGCTCCCCAGAGAATAAATTATGATATGCGGTTATATTTGAATCTCATTCCCAGGTAGAGGCTGATTACCCCTGCTATCAGCAACAAAACGGGGAGTGAGCTCTCGCGGTTAGCCATTCCACCAGCCCCTGTTTGGGCCGGCCCAGACATTACCACAACAGTTCCCGCCATACCTACGCCGCCTGCTGCCCCGTGGTACTTACAGTGGTAAGCATAGGTGCCAGCCTTATTGAATGTATGGCTGAAGCTATCTCCTGAATTAAGGTTTCCTGAGTCGAAGCTTCCATCATCAGCAGTTACTGTGTGGGGATTCTGACCTTCGTTTTCCCACTCGACGGTGTCGCCTACTCGTATAGTAATGGTTTTAGGTTCAAAGTAGTTGTCATCAACCTCCACTTTATGAGTAGTATTTGTGGTAGCTGATACTTTGGAAGGCATTGCGACTAGCAATAGAATTAGAAGCGCTATAAGAGGTTTAATCCAAGTCTTCATATGTCTCCTCCTGCAAAAGAACTTTCAATTTCTGCCTTGTATGAATTAGGTGTTTGTAGCTCCTCCATTCCTTAATACGAGCGCGAAATTGGGAACGGTTTTATCCTTGTCAGCTCACTTGATGTGCGAGTAAGATACATAGGAAAGTTTGAAACCAAAGACTTGATTGAAGAGAGAATTGCGTAAACTAATAGACAACGAAGACTCTACAAACCAGAGCAATAGCTACTCTGATTACGACGACGAACATCTTTTATATTTAATAAAAGCGCAAGACCATCAGGCTTTGGCAGAAGTCGTCAATAGATATGGTAGGTTAGCTTATTCTCTGGCGCTGCGTATACTAGGTGACCAGGGATGGGCTGAGGAAGTGTTTCAAGATGTGCTCGTAAAGTTGTGGCAGAAACCTGACATGTATAATCCCAAACGGGGAGATTTTAGACGTTGGCTACTGAGTGTTACTCATAATGCCGCGATCGACAACCTGCGCGGTAGACATGGCAGCGAGCAAAAGTATGAGGTTGGTTTCGAGAAGTTCGATATCCTGCCTGATGGTTATGAGGATCCTTCAGAGGATGTTGCCAGAAAGTTACAAGCAGAGGAGGTAAGAGGGGCACTAGCCCTTATTCCTAGGGAGCAGAAGGAAGTCATAGAGCTTGCATACTACGGTGGTATGACTATATCGCAGATAGCTAGACTTACTGGCGCCTCGACAGGGACCATTAAGACGAGAATGCGCTTGGGTATGATGAAGCTTAGGCAGATATTAACTAGCTCAGGGGCCTCCGAATGAACTGTGAAGTTGTAGAGGATAAAATCCCAGCTCTAGCCCTTGGGGCTCTGGACAATTCCGAGCTTGAGGAGATCAAAGCTCATATACTCGCATGTAACAAGTGTAGGTCTGAATTACTCTCATATACACCTGTGTTAGATGCGTTAAATCTATCAGTCGATGAGTTTGATCTGCCGACGGGTTTCAATCGCAGGCTTATGAAGAGGATCAATCCTCAGGCTGTAAAGAACCACAGACAAGGAGAGACTGTGCAAGTACAGCAATCAAGCGTTACCTCAAAGCTCGTGGTCGCTTGGGGCGTAGCTATAGTGCTGTTGTTTGTAGCTATCCTCTTAGGAGCCAGGGCTTGGACTCTAGAGAAAAGCTTAGCAGAGCAGCACAACTATGATGAGCACATGGTAGCTCTCATGACAAGCGATAATGTGCAAACTTTGGACCTTCGTGCTCAGAGTGCCAATGTGCGAGCCAAGCTATATTTGAGTCAGGACGGCCGCGAAGGAGTCCTGATGGTAAGTAATCTAACTCCAGACAGTACATACGAGGTTTGGCTTGTTGGCTCTGCTGGCAGGGTGATGGCAGCCACCTTCACTCCTCTATCTAACGGTACTGCCAGAATATACTTGGATCCTGAAGGTGGCTTATCTAAATATCAGAGAATAGATATAGTAGTGCAAGGCTCTTCTCGCCAGGTGATTACTGGGGACTTGTAATCTATTACTATTTTTGCTCTTTCTCGTCTGGAGGTACCCTATTGTACAGCTCGCATAGATGCTTTATTCTGCCGGCAATTTCCTCAGATAGCGCACTTTCAGGATAACTCCATTCCCAGTTTCCAAACTCTGTGCCAGGGATGTTCATCCTCGCCTCTGACCCGAGCGTTAGAAAATCTTGTAGCGGGAAAATTGCATACTTTGCGGTCGAGGAGATTCCCATTCTAATAAGTTCCCATACTAATTCCTTTCCAGTTTTTCTACCTACATAACTTCTAACTACAGATTTGTGTTTACTGTCTAACTCTTCCCACCAACCTAGTGTGGTGTTATTGTCGTGTGTGCCGGTGTACACTACGCAGTTGAAGGTTGCGTAGTTGTGAGGCAGGTACTGATTTTGCGGGTTCGTGAATGCAAACTGTAGCACCTTCATGCCGGGGAAGCCAAACTTATCACGCAGAGCTTCTACCTCTGGAGTGATAATTCCTAAGTCTTCAGCTATTACAGCTAGGGATCCTAAGGCTTTTATGGCTGTTCTGAAGAGCTTTGCCCCAGGGCCCTTTACCCACCTACCATTTACTGCGGTTGTTTCTCCGTATGGTACTTCCCAGCAAGCGCAGAAACCTCTGAAATGGTCTATTCTTACCAGGTCAAAGAGCTTAAGTGACCACTTGAGTCTATCTATCCACCAAGAATAATTTTGAGCTTCTAATATCTGCCAATTATAGATTGGATTGCCCCATAGCTGCCCAGTACTGCTGAAATAATCGGGTGGAACACCAGCTATCACGCGTGGACTACCATCTGGTTTGAGCTTAAATATTTCTGGATGAGCCCAGACGTCAGCACTGTTATGTGCAACAAATATAGGCAGATCTCCTAGAATCATAACACCACGAGAATTACATGCCTTCTTTAGCTCAAACCATTGCTTGAAGAACAAATATTGGGTGAACTTGTGGAACATTATTTTTTGCTTATGCTCTCTACTTAGTCTTTCTAGAGTAGCCTTGTCTCTTCTTGAGATATCAGTGTGCCAAAGATTCCAGGACCTACCATTATTCAGCTCAAGGAGTGTCATGAACATCGCATAATCATCTAGCCAATAGCTGTGTTCTTCGCAAAAGGAGTCAAAATCCTTGGTAGGGGTAAACCTTGAGAAAGCTTTCTGGAGGATAAGTGACTTTATCTTCCTTGCGAAGTTATAATCTGTTCCTTGATGTTTGGGATTAGACTCTCTTGGTAAGTCTGTTGTTGCCAGTATTCCCTCCTCGATTAGCAGATCTGGGCTTATCAGTAGATGGTTGCCGGCAAAGGCTGAATAGGATTGGTATGGAGAATTAGATTCTCCAACGGGACTTATTGGCAAAATTTGCCATATGCTTAGCCCGCTACTTGTAATAAAATCCAGAAATTCGTAAGCTTTGGGCCCCATGTCTCCTATACAGTACTTGGTGGGGATTGATGTTAGGTGAAGTAACACACCACTTCTTCTGTGATCATTCATTCCTTGCTCCTGAAACCCCTTAGCTGTGCAATTGCTCCAAGATGCATAGATAATTTATACCTATGAAAGGGGTGTTTTGTTATGGGGTGTAAGTCGGCAAAAGGTCATGTATGGCAGAAGGTCAATGTTAGAGGTAATGTTTGGAGATGTCTTAGATGTGGAGCCACCCAAATAAGTTCGCAGATGCCTCGGCTTGAAGCAAATCCCAGACAGATATCGGAGGAAAATAAGCAGAAGGTACGTAGATTGTTGCCTGTATACAAAGACAAGCTGAAGGATACATGGGTCTTTGCTCTTGAGATGCGTTATGGGCTCAATGAGGAATCCCGCGAGTATACATACGAAGAGATCGCTCAGGTTCTTGGTCTTAGCAAACTAACTGTACAGAAGATTATCCGTGGAGCTATTCATTCCCTAGAGGGACTTGAAAGAAAAGACCGTTGGAGATCCTCCATCAAGGAGGATAAATACAAAAATGTTATGGATGCCTAGAAGATACTAACTTTGTTCATCATGATTATCCTTCAGTCTGGGCATCTGGTTCAGTTGGCTTCTGATACTTTCTTGCTTCTCCTGTATAGAATCTTCTTCTGTTTTTATGATCCTTCTTGATTTTTCCAGGTTGTCTGCAACTTCCTTTTGGGTCTTATTGGTAGCCTGATCTATGGCTTGACTTACGTTCTCCTTCACCTGTTTCTCAAGTTGCTCTTGTGCAGATTGAGCTGTGTCTTGGATCCGCGCTACAGGGTCTCTAGTGATACTTCTATGATCTTTCTTTTCATTGGTATTAGCTTGCTGTATATTCTCTAGAGGGTTATCGACCACATGAGTGTCATTCATTTGGGATGCAGTTCTGTACAGCCCTAATCTGCTAAGCAAGATTGATCTAGTTTCTTTACCGCTTCTTGGAGCAAAGAGTATAGATAATACAATGCCTATCGTAAACCACTTTAAGGCTGTGTAGGCTCTGTTCATTGTGATAACCTCCCTTGTTTTCAGGGAGGTGAACGCATTTTCTATGCCTAGGCTGGGGATGCGGCTGCCAGAGGTCTAAATCTTCTAAATTGATTTCTGTCTGGCTCCGGGAACAACTCTGGGTGTATGGCGTGCGCGAGCATCTCAAGAGAGTCCACTATTCTTGGACCAGGACGCGCGAAGTAAGCCGATCCATTGGATACCCATACGTTACCGTTTCTAACAGCAGGTAGCAATTGCCATTCTTCCCTTTCATTGATTAGCATCAGCTCCTGCTCGGTCCTATCGGCATCGAACCCACAGGCCATTACTACTATGACTTCGGGTGCAGCCTGAGCTATTTCTTCCCATGAAGCTCTGCTCGAAGGTACACCCTCAAGATCAAAGATCTCTTCTCCCCCGGCCAGCCTAACCATCTCGGGGATCCAATGGCCAGATTTATAGGGAGGGTTTACCCATTCCATACAATACACCTTGGGTTTGTGGGCTGCCGATGAGGCCTTAGATTCTACAGCTCTAATGCGCGTTATCATTTCATCTATCAGCTTCTGCGCTCTTGCCTCTGTGCCAGTAAGTCTACCTACAAGCAGGATGGTCTCGAGTATATCGTACAGGGTGTTAGGCTCTAGGGATACTACTGGTGTTTCAGCTGGGAGTATGCGTGCTGCTTTCTCCACAACCGTATATGACACTGCGCATACATCGCATAGCTCCTGAGTCAGGATCAGATCTGGAGATAGCTCTCTAAGTAGTTCTTCGTCTAGTGCGTATAGTGTTCGATGTTCATGGAGGCTCTCTACTACTTGCCTATCTATTGAATAACTATCTTGAGCAGTATCAATCAATGATCTAGTGAGGACTGGCTTACCCTTTACTTCTGGTGGGTAGTCGCATTCATGTGTCACTCCCACCAGGCTATCTATTAGCCCGAGAGAGCAAACAATCTCGGTAGCACTTGGTAGCAGGGACACTATACGCACTTTGGTACTCCTTACAATACAACTATCTCGAGCTTAGTCCAGCCTCAACTAAGTTTGCAAGTTCGTGATCTGTTAGAGGGCCTCTCCACCGACGTATCACTTGTCCATTTTTGTCTATTACATAGGTTTCAGGTATGCCGGTCAGGCCGTACTCAGTAGCTGTACCAGTTTTAGTAGTGCCATTGATGTAGGTTAGGTCATTATCTTCTATGAACTGCTCAGCGTTTTGTGGGTCATCCCACAAGTTAACGCCGAGGAAAACCACACCCTCATTTTTGAATTTTTGCCAACCTGACTCAAGTGTGGGAGCTTCTTCGGCACAAGGTGGACACCAGGAGGCCCAGAAGTTAACTATCACGACCTTACCTTTATAATCAGACAACTTTACCTGCTTCCCGTCAAACCCTTTTAGGGTGAAGTCTGGCGCTGGGTGAGGCTTTATAGGCACATCTCCACCTACAGATACGATCCTCGCTCCTTGCTCGAGGGTATCTCCTTCTCTCTGCTTAGCAAGTCCATAGCCGAACAATATTAGTAGTACTAAGACGCCGGCAAGTATACCAGCTACCAGCCACCTAGCAGCGTTCATAGGTCTTCAGATAACTCCAAATTTTACTGATCGTCCTTACTCTGTACCGCTGTATTTTGGTTTTCTCGAATTTCAACTTCTGATAGTTGCTGACGTAGGTCGTTGAGTTTCTG
>JBHORE010000137.1:0-3363 GCA_042408415.1 Thermobaculum sp. | reverse complement strand
TCAGCCGGGCGGTGGTGCTCTTGCCGCTGCCCGACTCGCCTACTAAGGCCACCACCTTCCCCTTGCCTATGTCGAAGCTCACATCCTCCAGGGCGTGCACGCTCCTGCGTGAGAATAAAGTGCCCACAGGGAAGTGCTTCGACATAGGCAAGGGGCCGGTGGTGGCCGTAGTAGGCGAGTCGGGCCGCGGCAAGAGCACCACCGCCCGGCTGATCGCTAGGCTGATACCGGCCACTAGTGGGGAGATAGTCTTCAAGGGGCAGGATGTGCTCAAGTCCGAGCCCCGCAAGGCATCTCTGCGGTACCGTAGTGAGGTACAGATGGTGTTCCAGGATCCCTTCGGCTCTCTCAACCCGGTGCACACGATCGGGCACCACTTGGAGCGCCCGCTGCTCATCCACAAGAAGGTCTCCGGCAGGGGTGAGCTGCTAGACAGGGTGCACGAGCTCCTGGCGTCGGTGGGGCTCAATCCCCCAGAGGACTTCGCCTCCAAGTACCCGCACCAGCTCTCCGGCGGTCAGAGGCAGCGAGTGGCCTTTGCGCGCGCCCTGGCCGTGGATCCTGAGTTGATGCTGGCTGACGAGCCGATATCTATGCTCGATGTCTCCATCCGCATAGGTATCCTGAACCTCATGGAGCGGCTGAAGGAGGAGCGGAGCATCAGCTATCTTTACATAACTCACGACATAGCCAGTGCCCGTTATATTGGTGACGAAGTCAACGTCATGTACGCGGGCAGGATGGTGGAGGGTGGCGACAGCGAGGCCGTGATCACGCGCCCCGCGCATCCCTACACACGCCTGCTGCTCTCGGCCGTGCCCGATCCCCACGCGGGACTGCGCAAGCGAGGAGTGGAGGCTAAGGGAGAAGTCCCCTCACTTATAGATCCTCCCCCTGGATGTCCTTTTGCCACTAGGTGTCCTCACGTCATGGATGTTTGTAAGCAAGTGATGCCCGGGGTGGAGCTGGTTGAACCCGGCCACTGGGTGCGCTGCCACCTGTATGGCCAGAGGTCAGTCTCCAATGCCCATGAATTTAGAATCTAGGGTTCTAACCGTGGTTTCCATGACTAGAAGGGGGTGGTTGAAGGCTGAATTTCCTTGTTCCGGTACGAAATCGGCTTAGGACGTGAAATATTCAGTAAATATAAGGAGGAGGAAAATGTCGGATAACCGCAAGCTCGATAGAAGAAGGTTCCTACGGATGTCGGCGGTAGCAGCTGGTAGCGTTGCCCTAGTCGCATGTGGAGGTAGCACTGGGAGCACTCCCACAGTCGGTACTGGTGGAGGGGCTTCTCCCAGTCCATCCTCGGCTTCCCCTAGTCCTTCTGCAGCTTCTCCCAGCCCATCTCCTGTCCAGACGCCAGCCGCATCTACAGGGGCTGCTCCTACGCCGGTAGCCACTGAGGCGCAAGGCGGCCAGGGCAATGGTCCATCAAGTGCCGGGCAGGCCCTCGTGGTGGAAGTACAGCTTAGGCCGACTTGGGTGCGCAACTTCAACCCGTTCTCGGCGGACAACCGTTGGCCCACCGCGCCTGGGATGTATGAGCCCCTCATACTGTACAACCCCGTCAAGCAGCAGGTGGTGCCTTGGCTAGCCACCAAGTGGGAGTGGAGCGATGACAACAAGACCCTCACGTTCACCATCCGCGATGGTGTCAAGTGGTCCGACGGTCAGCCCCTAACCGCTAGGGATGTAGAGTTCACCTTCAACTACATGCGGCAGAACCAAGGCTTGGTAGGGGCGGGGTCCTTCGCCTGGAACTATCTCAGCTCCGTGAAGGCCCAGGACGAGAGGACAGTGCAGTTCAAGTTCAAGAAGGTGTACACCGTTGGCTTCTACGATATAGGCAGCCAGGTGATCGTACCGGAGCATATCTGGAAGGACATCAAAGACCCTGCCAAGTACACCAACCCCAATCCGGTAGGCAGCGGTCCGTTTATCAAGGTGCGCAGCTTCAACAGCCAGGTATATGAGATAGAGAAGAACCCTAATTATTGGCAGCAGGGCAAGCCGTACGTGGAGGTGCTGAGGATGCCAGCTTTGTCTGGCAACGATCAAGCCGATCTCGCGATGATCAAAGGTAACCTCGACTGGGCGAACATCTTCATCCCCGATATCCAGCGCACCTTCGTCTCCAAGGACCCTGAGCACTTCCATTATTGGTTCCCTAAGATCAGGGGTGATACTCCGCTCTACCTCAACGTCACTAAGAAGCCGTTCGACGATCCCAACGTCCGCAAGGCCATCAGCATGGCGATCAATCGCGATCAGATCTGCAAGGTAGCGCTGTACGACTACACCCACCCTGCTGATGCCACTGGCCTGAGCGATGCCTATAGCACCTGGAAGAGCCAAGAGGCTGTGCAGAAGGGCTATTGGGTCAAGTACGATCCCAACAAGGCCAACCAGATGCTTGATGCAGCTGGCCTTAGACGTGGCCCTGGTGGTATCCGCACGTATCAGGGCAAGCCCATGGTCTACCAGCTGTACGTGGTCACTGGTTGGACCGACTGGGTGTCCGCTTGCCAAATCATAGCTCAGAACCTCAAGCAGGTAGGTCTCAACGTGTCAGTTAAGACACTCGACTATAGCGTGTGGATCGATAGGGTACAGAAAGGTGAGTTCGATATGAGCATAGGTTGGAGTTCGGAAGGTCCTACGCCCTTTGACTTCTACCGCGGGCAGATGTCGAGCTTATCCTATGAGCCTATAGGCACCCCTGCGGGCGAGAACTGGCACAGGTACAAGAACCCGCAGGCCGACAAGTTGCTGGATCAGTTTGCATCGACTTCGGATATCAACGAGCAGAAGAAGATTGCCGAGCAGCTGCAGCTGCTGTTCGTGGAGGAGGCGCCGTCCATACCGCTCTATGTAGGTTTTCTCTACTATGAGTACAACACACGCAACTTCACGGATTTTCCATCCCAGGACAATCCTTATGCTGCAGGGGCAACTTGGATGTCAGATTCACTGCTAGTGCTGACAACCGTGAAGCCAAGGTCGAAATGATGCAAACTGGCTTTGGGTGTGAAATCTTTCTGATGCGAAAGGTAGGCGATTTATGAGGTTTATCCTGAGAAGAATGGGATTCTATCTAGTAGCTGCCTGGGTGTCGATCACCCTAAATTTCCTGTTGCCCCGGGCTATGCCCGGGGACCCAGCCTCGGTGATATTCGCCTCCTTCAGGGGGCAGCTTAGGCCTGAGCAGCTGCAGAGCCTGAAGGAGGCGTATGGCTTTGTCGAGGGGCCGCTGTGGAAGCAGTATTTCACCTACCTTGGTCAGATATTTTCCTTCAACTTCGGCATATCTATATCGTCCTTCCCCGCCAAGGTCACCACGGTGATCTCTACGGGCCTGGC
>JBHORE010000132.1:0-11561 GCA_042408415.1 Thermobaculum sp. | reverse complement strand
CTTGTGGGCCTCGTCCACGATCACCAGGTCCCACCGACACTCGGGGGCAGCCATTTTAGCCTGGACGGATTCGTCGCGAGCAGCCTTGTCGAGTCGCACGATCGCAAGGTCGTTTTCCAGAAACCAGTTCCCAGTGTGCGTCGCCTCTAGCTTGTCTTTGGTCATGATCTCGAAAGAGAGCTGGAAGCGCTGGGATAGCTCGTCCTGCCACTGCTCCACTAAGTTGCCAGGGCAGACTATAAGACAACGTTGCACATCCCCGCGCACGATGAGCTCTTTGATTAGCAGCCCGGCCATTATGGTCTTGCCCGCCCCAGGATCGTCGGCCAGCAGGAAGCGCAGCGGCTGGCGGGGCAGCATCTTCTCATAGACAGCTGTGATCTGGTGGGGTAATGGTTCGATAAGGGAGGTGTGCACGGCGATGAGAGGATCGAAGAGGTAGGCCAGTCGGATGCGATGGGCTTCCGAGACCAGCCTAAAGAGGGCTCCGTCGCCGTCGAAACTCCATGGGAGGCCTGGTTCGACGACCTCCAGGCGCGGCTCATCGCTGCGGTAGAGTAGCATCTGCCCAACCCGGCCAGCGGGATCCTTGTAGGTGAGTTCGAGAACGTCAGAGCCAAACCACTGGACAGACACAACGGTGACGGTAGCGTCAGGAACTATACCACGCACAGAGATATGGGGTCGGATATCTTCAAGCTTCATTGTGTCAAGCCTCTCTCCTTGCCATTAGGTTTCATCTGAATGTAATGTACCTGCAATCTTCCTCATCGAAACTAACGAACAGCACCTTTGGACCAGACGCCAGGCAGTTTGGTTGCTCTCCTGTCCTAGATCGAGACGTCGGCTTTTGCCCTGCCGGAGCCCGTCCTCAAAGTGGTTGAAAAATTGCCGTTGCTGCTAGCGTGAGCGAGGATGAACGCTAACGACTGCACGTGTATATCAGTGGGGTAGCAGCACGGGTTACAGACCAGGCCGCGGTAGGACTCGAGCATCTCCGCAAGTGGCTTCAACACGCAGCGTGGGTTGCAGAACTTGCCACTCTTATTGCCTTTAGCGCTGACGAACTGCGACAGGAAACACTCATACACGTGCCCCAAAACATCCTTGGTATGGGTGTCCTCATCGCCCACTCGGATGTTGTTGATCAGTTCTATGAGCCGACCTAAGCGCATTTTGTCCATCTCTGGTCGTGTGTAGTCCCTGAGGAGCGCGCTGCCCAGGGTGGGGTTGTCGCGCTTAAGGGCAGTTATGGCTTCTTCCACAATCTGGCCTATGGTGGGCCGCTTGGCCTGTGCCTTGAGGTACGCCCAGCAGGTCTCGAGTGGTATCCAAAAGATGTCAGTCGCGTGGTATTCATCTGGATCTTCGGGATCGGCACCCAGGCCGCTCTCAGATTCGAGTTTGGCATGGTGCTCCTCGAAGGCTTCAGAGGTGTATTTGGGGAATATCGACCTGAGGACGGCGTGTTTGTACTCAGCAGCATCCGTACTGCTACGCCGGTCATCGACTGCCTGCCAGACCTGGGCTTTGAAGCCGAGGTTAGTGTCAGTATTCCTCACTAATGTTCTGTTGCCGTCTTCCCGTTTCGCCATTCCTAACTCGCTACTCTCGTCTTTCCAAGCGTGGTGGCCCCAAATAGGTAGTCTGGTGACCACCATAACTTAGAATACTGATTGCAAAGCACAAAGTGGCTTGGGTGGGGTTTATGGAGGGTAAGTCTTTACACGTTGTGGTCAATCTTTGCAGGAAAGGTTGCCCGTATTTGCTTATAACTGATTGCCACTTAGATCTACTTTGAAAACTAGAAACTACACCAATAACCTTGGCGCTGGCTACGTGTCCTAAGTAGATAGGTAATATTCTAAAAGATGGATAATTATTCATCACTTTCTGGAAATGTTTATATTTGGAGTTGAAGCTATCCAGGGTCTTATGGGTCAACTTTCTATGCCTTAGGTTAATCCCTCTCTTTTGCCAATCAGATCGGCGAAATTAACCTCGTCGAGCTTTGTTGCCAACAAATAGGAGAAGTAGATGTCTATAGTATTCCTCAACCACCACGACCATTTGACGTTTTTGTTCTACGTCAACACAAGTATAGCTTAAACCTTAACTAAGTGGATACTAACAAAGTGGTATCAAAAACAATTAGTTAGTGACGAACTATCTTTGCAAGACGTATTTCTTGAAAAATACGTGAGGCCAGAGTTAGAGCGGATTCTAGCTAGAGCGTTCTTCACAGCTGATCTCCTATGAGGGGGCGAGGGGCAGCTGGGTACTGCCCGCCGCGGCGAGATCTGGCGCTGGGAGCTTCCAGCACTTATATGATCCGTACATATACTTTTGTGTTTTGTACGAAACGTCTATCTATTTTGGGTGCATTGACATAATAGCTGTCACATGGGTGGGAAACATTGGTAATTAGGCCAGTGTTTGGTTCTGTCTAGGTCTTATTGGAGGAGGTACGTTATGTGGAGGCATGAGGACGACCTGGTGGTAATGTACGAGCCTCAGGGTATCTTGACGCTTACCGTTGTGGGAGGAATTATCGATGACTTCCAGCTACTGATGCTCCAGCACATGTTGCTAGATTACCTCAAAGACTACAACATACTCGTCAGGGTGAACGTCGATCGCAGTTACAGCGTGCTCCAGCAGGTAGATATAGAGACCCAGGGATTTGATTTCGTCGATACCAGCGACTTCTGGGAGTACGTGCAGGATGTGCTGTGTGATCTAGGAGTGATCCCATCCTTTTGGGATATACCTTTCATGTAGGTCTTATCATTCTGCAGTTTGTGTGACAGAAGTTGGAGGCCTTCCCTTTATGCAATACCTGCATACAAATATCGCCTCTGCAGTTTGCATGGCAGGAATTGGGGAAGGGCAGTCCATGAAAGTTAGGGCTGCCTCGTATCCTAGGGAGCGGCTGCTGCAACGCTTACCAGGTCCTTGAAGAAGCCGAGGTCTGGGTCCCTAGGGGTACCGACCACCAGGGCTCGATCCAGCAGGTGATTCATGTGCTCACAGGATGTCTCTGGCAACAGCGCACATGCATGGCAGGCCGCCAGGTTGAAGCTTGTCAGTCCTGAGCTGTCGTTACCTACGGACTCCATGCACACAGGGTCTGAGGAGCACCAGGTGGCCTCCTCCAGCGCGCGCAAGAAGACTCCTTCTAGCTTCCGGGGGAGTCCCATGCGCACCAATCCTCCCAACGTTCCCTTTACATCCCCCTCAGAAGTATATATGAGTATGCCGGCCATGTTACCCATGCTGTATATCCTCTCGTGCAGGGATGCGAGGCTGTAGCCAGACTCGAATGCCAGGCGGCGCATGAGCAGATGGGCCAAGGTGTGCAGGAGTACGTGCCTAGGATAGGCAAGTCGTCTGAGATGGTACATGTTTGAGCTTTCGGGGATGTTATTCTTGATCAGTTCTACCCTCTGCTTGATAGCCTCTATCGACTCCCACTGTTGCAGCTTGTCGCTGTTGAGCGCAAGGAATATGCCCTCGCCGTAAGTGACGTCGGCTGGCAGCCACATATTCTCCCGATCGGGAGGGTTGCGCCAGAGCATGGTTGGGTCGAGTGGGGCCTCCGAGTACTGATAACGGCTGAAGCCTATGAACACTCTGGTGACACGTAGCTTCTTGACCAATACCACGCTTTCGAGGTACTCCGCGACCTTAGCGTCGTAGGCGTCTAGATCCATCCTTTCGGTGATCAGATCCTGGCTCTTTGAGGAGGTTTTTCTGCTCTTGGCTTTGCTGAGAACACTGTACTCTTCATCCAGCAGATCTTCATCCGGCAGAAGTTGCTCTCCTTCGAGCTTGGGTTTTTCCATTGATGGTTTTGAGAGTATATCTTCAATGATCTGTTGCAGGACTGTGTCTATCTCTTCGTCCGTGTATGGTTTGAGGGGATCGGTTTGCTGGTTATCTCTTAGCACCTGCGCAGTAGGCTTTACCCCGGTACGTAGCAGGGTCTTTATAATTTTTAAGTATTGAGGAGACTCAAGTATATGTCGGAGATCGCCCGTGTTGAGGTCCTTGGGGATGAAGAGCGAGGCGATGGTGTTAGGAAAGTAGACGTTGGTGGCGGTGCGCATGGATAGAAACATGGGGTTCTCACACTTGCTGGTAGGGGCTCCATCCCCTAGCCACGGCTTGTGCCCCTGACACATGTAGTATTCATCGTCCGAGATCTTTATAGCATGGTAGATGTCCGATTCCACCAAGCCATATAGGGTACGTTCCTTGCCACACTTCTTGCATTTGATCTCTATAGAACTTAGAGAGAACCCCTTGCCCGTAGCGCACATCTCCAGATCTTCATGGCATTTGGGGTGCATGTCTCTGTGCACCCACTCCATGAAAGGGAAGTCCTCCAGGTGCCCATTGGAGCACACAGCGACCATTGGCACCTGGTAAAGCCGGCATGGGCGGCCACTGTTCTTCGGGCATTTGAGGCTTTTGCCCTGTGAAGAGTCGGTTAGTTTGAGCTTGACCAGCTTGTTGCATAAGAGGCATCTATGCCACCTTGGGAAGCGCAGCGCCGGTATGCTGATGTAGCGATTGTTATCTCCGCTCTCTCGAAAGTCTGGAGGCAGGCGGAAGTGGCTGACCCCTAGCATGCGTTCCAGCCTCCATTCCCTGACTTCGAATTCCTGTGGGTTGGGCTGACCGTATTGACTTTCGTACCAGTGGTCCAGGCCGGCAACCAGCAGGGATGTGCCGTCCGTGCCCGTGACCATGCTGCCCACGCCGGAAGTCTTGATGAGTTGGGATCGTCGTATAGGTATTTGGTTCACTAGCTGTCCTCCGAAACGTTCTGCAGTTCGGACTCGTGGTCCTTCATGTAGGCATACGTGATCTTCAGTTGACACTCAGCATCGACGCTGCGCATAGACTGCTGTACCTCCCAGGAGATGCTTTTTATCTCGGGATCGATGTACTCTCCAGCACGATACATGAGTCCCTGATCGCCCTGCTTTACTTCCCAGCGCTCGGGCTCCCAGGCCCTCCACTGCGTGAGGCGCCTCTGCAGGATCTTCTCCATGGCTGGCAACTCATCTGGGTCTACAGCCTTGACCCTCTCTCGCATCAAGGACTGGAAGCTGGCGAGGAGGTCCTCCGGCAAAGGCGAAGGAGGTTGGTCGATCCTGCTGTACTGCCGCACATAGGCCACGAGTGCGGCGTGAAGCGACCTCTCCATCGCAGGTTGGGAGAACGGCGTGAGCGTCATCGGCTCTATCTGAGCGTATAGGCGCTCGTGGTAGGAACGGAAGTGCTCGAAGTGCGAGCGATCCCGGGGACGTGCCGGATTGTACAAGATCACGACCAGTCCTGGTTGGTCTCGCCAGCGGCGACCCACACGTCCGGTCACTTGAATGTACTGGGCTGTGGCCTTAGGTTGGCAGACCACAGCCATGAGCGACAGCCGCTCTATGTCGATCCCTACCTCGATTATGCTCGACGCCAGACAGGCATCCAGGGCACGATTCCTGTCGCTCTTCATGTCCGCAGGACTGTAGCTTCTGGCCAGCTCCTCGAGCGCTTGAGGGACCTGGTCGTTGCGGATGCGGCTGGTGAGCTCGATGACTCTATTGCGGTAGATGAACCGTGTGCTCTTTTTCCGGCCGCGGCGCATGTTCATCGCCCTGATGTACTCTCCAATTCTGAAATCGAACAGGGACAGACCGGTTCCCAGCTCCCTTAAGCTGCTGTAGAAGATCATCAGGGTCCACCATGGGTCGCGCTTGTCTTCAGGCAGTTCGTAACTTGCCTGCAGCAGCGAGCCAAATGCCCGCACGCTGGTGGTGACCAAGGTCCTGGTACCTGGAGAGAACACCCCCACGTACATCCTGCCGGGTGCAAGGCTGCCGTCATCCAGTCTATCGATGCTGCTGAAGAAGGACTCGTTCACTTCCAGCCCAGGTGACGGAAACAGGGTCACCTGATCACGGTTGTACAACGCTTTGATCTGTTCCTTGTGGCGACGTATGGTCGCGGTGGAGCTTATGATCTTGGGCTTGATGGGCTGAGCGCCGCGCCTGTCGGTGCAGAGGTCTTCTATTACGGCCTCGAAGAGTCCTACCATGGACCCAAGGGGACCGGATATGAGGTGGAGCTCGTCCTGGATGATAAGTCCTGGTGGAGACAGGATCCTCTGACCTTGCTCGTCCAACCCAAATAGGGCCCTGGCTTCTGGGCGCCAAGCCAGCATAGCGAACTTGTCGACCGTGCCTATCACCAGTGACGGGCGGTACTCGTAGATGTCCTCGTCGATGACGTAGATGGGTAGTCTATTCGAGAACTCGCATCTGTTATCTGGACAAAGGAAGGCTACGGTATTGCCCCGCCTCTCGTAGCCCGGTACGCGCCTGGTGTTCTTCTCTCTCTTCTTGCTGGAGTTGCCCTGATCTATGGGCCCCATCTGTGCGCCGCACCAGGGGCACTTCTGTAGGAGGAAGGGGTTCTCGGTGTTTTTATCTTGCAGTTTATTTAAGCTATTGACGGCTTCCTCACGGGTGTTGGGCGTTGTGCTCTGGCCCAGCCAGATGCCTATGGAGAAGGGTGCTTGCCCCAGCTCTCCGGAGTTCTCCCTGCGGATCTTCTCCATGGCGAGGATGAGGCTCGAGGCACGCTGGAACTGCTGGGTGGTGAGCAGCCTCAGGGTGTACCTCATGATCACGTGGACTCCATGGTCCTCCGGGTCCCTTAGCCGGCGCAGGAAGAGCGAGAACGCCGTCAGCCCAAGGTAGGCCTCGGTCTTGCCGCCACCGGTGGGAAACCATATCAGCTCCACCGTCTCGCGATCAGGATGGTTCCCCTCGGCGATAGAGCGCAGCGTCATCAGGATGAATGCTATCTGGAAGGGTCGCCACCTTCCTATACCCTCCGGTGGCGATGCAGGATCCGGAGGGGTGTACTCACCCTCGAACTGCAGGCGATTATCCTCGGTGATCTTGGCTGTGCGCGTCGGCCTGCGGGACGTTATCTGCTGGAGGAGTATGGCGTGGTTTGCAAGCTGGAAGGCTCTTCTGGCCATGCTGTTCTCCCGCAGGTAATGCAGACCCTCCCGCATGCGTGCCAGGCAGCGCTCACATTCCTCCATGTGCCTGCGAGCTGCCTGCTGATATTCGGCAGCCAGCGTCTCGATCTCCCGCTTGCGGTCTGCGATCCATCTAGCGTAGAGGTCGAGCATCTTCTCCAGTGAGCGCAGGCCGTCGTCGCCTGGCACCAATCCCGCTAGCGAAGTCATGGGTATCTCCAGCAGCGAACCATCTGCCAGCCGGATGTCGGGAGTGACGCTCGGCACCTCCACCTTGGGCATGCACTCGGCTATGACCTTGCGCGCTCGCTCACCTGAGCTTTCTATCTCCCAGTCGGCAGCGCAGCCGTGCCCCACGCCGAAGACCTGATGCTTGCGGTACAGCAGCCTAATGGACTCCTCTTCATCATCGACCATCGATTGCAGTTTTTTGGAAGGGTAGGGCAATATGCCTGAGTCACCATCCCCCTGTACCTCGACCTCTAAACGTGACTGGAAGAGACACCTCTCGGACTTGAAGCGCCCATCTTCGTCCTTGGAGGAGCTTTTGTAGGGGGTGTTATTGACTAATGATACGGTCAGTAGGTACTGGTTGTCTCCCATAGGGCGTGAGGTAACGAACGTCTCGAGCTTGAGTCCATGGGTCTCGTTTGTGGTCGGTCGTAATTTGTGGATACCTCTTTGAGCTACGTCCTCATGTCCCGCCTCGGCCACCAGCTTGACTGGTCGCCTGAGGTACATGGGACGTTGTTCGCCGTTCACTTGAACTTCCTTGAAGGAGTACTGCGCCCCGGTAACAGTGACTACTAAGTGGGAGCCATGGCGGAGTCTCGCCAGGAAGCTGATGCCCATGCTCGAGGGGTGTCTTCCCCTCGAGGGGGATATCTCGCCTCCCTCTTCCTCCTCTAACGGATCATGTGCCACTTGATAGACATCTTTATCGACATCTTCCTTCGATTTACCATTTTGCGATTTGCCATTTTGCTGCGCGAAGGATTCTTCCGGTGTAGTGAGCTCTTCTATAGCCTCTTCTACGGTCTCTTCCAGCTGCTGCTCTACCTCGTCCCGGAGCATGCCCTTTGGGAACAGCACCCCTACGCTGTAGCGTACCAGCGGTGGGTCACGCCACAGGATCTCCTCGCCGGTGTCCTGCTGTAGCCAAGGGCCGGCAGCTTCATCCCAAGACTGAAAGGAGATCGGCTGGTTAATGTCCAGGGGATCCCCATAAGGAGCTGGTCCCATCAGCTCCCTGCGAAGGAACTCGTACACCTGGTCTCTAGCTTCCCTGCCGGTCATCTGCTGTTTGGATGTGCGATCACACAGTTGATATGTTTCCATTACTCCCTCCCGCTAGTTTACTCGAGATCTATCAGCCTGCCGATCTGTGACTCGGGTACCTCCTCGAGTTTCCTGTCCACTTCTATCACTCTGAAGGCCCCCATCCGGAAGTCCTGGTACTCCGGCAGCTTAAACTCCATGTAACCCTTGTCCAGCAGGACGGACAGATCCATCGACGCTACATCCCGAAGTAGCATCTTGCGCAGCTTGTGCCCAGCATGCTGGTGGGCTTGCCTGATCCGGCTCATCATCTCCCACAGCTCCTCGGTCTTGCGACCGAACCCCAAGTATCGCATGACGATTGCAAAGTGCTGCTCGCTGTTATGACGGATGAACCTCTCGGAAGCCCAGTTGCGCACGTTCGTGGGGTTGGATATCTCACATCCCAACTCCTTTATTCTTTCAGCGACCCAAGCGTGTCCGTACACTTTGATCCGCTCGCGTAGCTTCTCCTTCCACATACGCTGCGCCTTTCGGAGCTCCTCGGCTTCCGGTCCAAGTATGGAATCAGCTACCGGCACTATGTAGTCCTTCTCCTTCGAGTCTATGCGCAGCAGGAGGAAAATTCCTGGCTCCACGCTGCTGGATGAAACCCTCCGGACGCGCTCGTCACCTTCCTCCTTGGGGTCGATGATGAACACCTCGGAATCCTCGTCGCGCTCAAGCAGGGTGGCCCTGTTGCCCTCGAGGAAGACCGCGAATGCTTGCACGTCTTCGTCGAAGCTATCCCTGGCAGCGGACCTTCGCGCTATCTCCGCTATGCTGGTGCTGGGTATCTCGGGCTCGAGCTCCACGTACTCTTCCTCAGGTTCGTCCGACAGCAGTTTGAGCTTCTTCTTGCTGTCCCTGCTGGGCCGAGCAAACGACTGTTTTTCTTCCCAGCTGTCTCTTTGGAAGCTATAGCGCAGGAGATGGATCTCCCTGGCTCTCGGAGCCGTGAATATGTATTCTTGCTTGTACCGCTCGTACCAGGATGCCGCGCCCAGCACGTACAGGACGTCGAAGGCTATGAGATCTCGAAGCCGTTCCGGGGATACAACCCTCATCTGGCGTGTTCCTGAATAATTGTTCAGTTCCTCGATGATGGGCTCTTGCATCTTATTAGCCTCTCTCGTGACCAGAGCCATTTTCCCTCGCTCAGATTCAGCTATCTCGAGGATCTTCTCCAGCAGAGGGTTATCTTTACGGGTCACAAGGTCTTCTAGGCGCTGTATCACCTCCGAGGCCCTGTGGTCATGCTCCGAGTATCTGATCTCGGGAGATTCTTTGGATATCTCCCTCAAAGCTGCGAGCGTCCTCTCACCTCCAAGGGCTTCGTGATGAAACGGCAGTGGGGTGCTGATGCACTTGTAGTAGTAGCTTCTTGCCCGACGGACGAAGTCGCTCCAAGCCGAACCTTCCTGCTGGCCACCTACCGCGCGCGTTAGCTGTCTTACACTGCGCGCGTAGTCTCGCAGTGGTTGGTAGGATATCCTGTGGCGATGTATCTCAGCTTGTCCCGCCAGCTCGTACAACAGGTCTATATCTGCTATCCGTGCTATCATCTTCGCACCTCGAAGGCGACCAGCTCCACTCCCTGAGGTATGTGTGGTATCCTTAGCTTCTCCGCGTTGCCCACGCGGGTGCTGTCTAGGTCATCTACCACTTGGACGGCATCTCTATAATCTTGTTCCGTACGATCTAGAAGGATCAGCCAAGGCAGCCCAAAGAATTCTTCTCTCCGCTTGATGAACCCCTTAGCGCCGTCAAAGATCGCGACTGGAGAGTATCGTAGGTGCTTCTGTGGCACTTTGCCGTCTTCCATCAGCCTGTCGGAGATGATGCATGTATGGTACGCGCTTCCCTCCACGATCCATTCATGCACCCTCAGGACATCGTTGATTTCTACCTTCTTTATGTCTGCAGATTGGCCAGGACGTATGCAGAGTTGGGCCTCCTGCTTGATCTCGTTCTTCTGGGCAACGATGACGCAGTCCAATCGAGTGCGCCCGAGGAAGTCGGCGAGGTCTGATAGGGCAAGCACTGCGCTCAGTGCCGGGTTGCGGTTAGATTTGCCCCTCCCCTGCTTGCCTATCTTCTCCTTGAGAAATATCTTGTGGGCGATCTGGGGGGTGATCTTGCGCACGCCTTCCTTTCCAAGTTCGAGGTGCACCCGCCGCACTTCTCCATCCTGGCTACGTCCGGTCAGGTAGCCCTGGATGCGCTTCATGTCCTCCCTATACTCCACAGGTATCAGGTCACTGCCGCCGGCCATATTCCATAGCTGCTCGAAGTACTCTTCGCTATCCGCTATGGTGTTGATCTTGGCGCGCGATCGTACTACACCTACGGCTGCAAACAGCGCCGCGTAGCTTCTGGTAGGCAAAGAGACCGCGACTACCGGCACGCAGTCCCCGACTTCGTAGCAAGCGATCTCTTGCCCCAGCTCCAGGAAGAACAGCGCCCATGCTGGCATGTGCACACAGCCGTCGCTCTCCACGATCTGCCAGGAGCTGGGATCAACATCTGTGACAACGGTTTCACTACGACCGGCTTTCCGCCTACCGGCTGCGATTCCCATTGCTGCACCTCGTGGCTGTCGAACTGGATTGTAGCACGATTTATAAAGCATACGAATACCTATCCTCACGTTTTGCTTCTGTAGGCAGTCGGAACCTCTATCTACCATAATAAGTTGACTTTTATGACAGCTAATATGTCATTTCGTAATAACTTTCCTGACAATTTATTCAGAGATCCGCTGAGGTACTCGTGAGGATGTAGGGCTGGAGGAGGTAAAGAGATCTCCGGTAAGAGGATCGAGCAAGGGTGCCCTTTGGTATGTGTAGTGGTGTCGGCTACCCGTGGATCAACTTGCTGGTTGGCCATCGCCACAGCGGACTACGGGTGGGGAATTAGGCTATTCAAGCGCAGGTTTCGCCTAGTTTTACACGAAACAAAGTACCGTGCCCGAGCGCTGGAGGTATTCCTGGAGCTCTAGCTGCTCCCTTGGGCAACTCCTAAGAACTTCTCCAAGAATTTTGACGTTTTATGACACACTAGCTGACAACACCACTTCCTATATTGGTTTTGGGACTGGGCGAAAGGGTCCGCGGTCGTGTCCCGGCGCTCGCCGTCGGAGCCGCCGCGGGCCCTGACCCAGCCCTCGAGCCTCCAAGGATCCACTCCA
>JBHORE010000012.1:0-11580 GCA_042408415.1 Thermobaculum sp. | reverse complement strand
CAAACTGATAGGTGGGATAGCTTCTGTTGGCCTGAAGGGATAACAGGAATATAAGTTCACGAATTTTGTAAACTAAATCCCTACGGTCGGTCCTTCTTGCCCTCCTGTTGAGATGTCCTCATGCTCTGCCTCAGCTAGCAGTCTCTTGCGGAGTAGCTCTTTTGCACGCTCAGCTCTTTTCTTGTCTTCTTCCTGCAGCTCTTGGAAGAAGCTTACAAGTTCCTTGTCTTGGCTAAAGTCTGCATCCTCGGTGTATATGACATAAGTCTCCGCTGCTTGCAGAGTGTGATAGAGAACGCTTATGAGATCATAGACTTCATCCCTGGTACCCGTGATTTTTCTGCCATAGCTCATGTGGACACCTCCTTATCCTTGTGTAAAACTCTAGAGTGCATATTTCATGCCATAATTCTGAAAATGGCATGTAAGTTGCAGTGCTGTAATCAAGGCCATATTCCATAGCCTTATATCCTATAGGAGGTTTGTTGCAAAGATGGCTACTGCACAAAGTAAAGCTCATGTTGATTGGTCAGGGGATCTTATGCAGGGTAATGGGCAGGTAAGTGTTGGAAGTGGCTCTTTTGGTCCACTGCCAATAAGCTGGAGAACACGAACCGAAAGAGCTGGTGGGGGCACGAGTCCAGAGGAGTTGATAGCAGCGGCACATGCTGGTTGTTATGCTATGGCGCTATCTAATACCTTGGCTAGACACGGGTCTCCTCCGGAGAATCTATCGGTAGATGCAACTTGTAACTTTGAGTTCGGGGAAGGTGGAGCTCGAATAACTAGCATAGAGCTAAGCGTGACGGGTAGAGTGCCTAGTTTGAGTCAGGAAGAATTTAAATCTATTGCTGAAGAGGCAGAAAAAGACTGTCCAGTCTCTAATGCTTTACGCAACAACGTTGAGATAAGACTGAACGCTCAATTAGCCTAGATAGTTGACTTTTGTGTGGTAATTGATATACTTGGTTTACAAGCGAAAACGTAAAGGCTGTGAGCAGGACAAGTACGCTTGTCAAGCAACTGACAGAGAGTGAGGGTCACCGGCTGAAAGCCCTCTAGTTGGCTCCAAGCGGAAAACCACCTGTGAGCTGGCGCCCGAAAGCGAAGGCAAGCAATTAAGGTGTCCCGGAGCTTCCGTTATAACTAATGAGGGGAAAACTAGTTGTTGTTTTCCCGAATTCGGGTGGAACCACGGAAGGGTGCCCTTTCGTCCCGTTTGGGATGGTAAAGGGCACCCTTTGATTTTAGGTACTGGTGGAGGTGGATCCATGAGCACAAAGACTAAAGATGTCGAGCAACTGGCTTATCATGGAGCTGAGATGGAGTCTGGCTCCTTGCTCTCGACCATGCGTCATTCCGCTGCCCACGTTATGGCAGCTGCAGTGCTGCAGATGTTCCCTGACGCTAAGTTTGGTATTGGCCCCGCTATAGAGAATGGGTTTTATTATGATTTTGAGTTACCACGTCCGATAACCCCAGAAGACTTTCCTGAAATAGAGGAAAGGATGCGACGCCTCGTAGAGGAGGATCATCCCTTTATAAGAGAGGAGATTTCTCGTCAACAAGCCAAGGAAATGTTCAGGGATCAACCCTACAAGCTGGAGATCATAGATGATCTTCCGGAAGATGCTGTTATTAGCATTTATAAAATGGCGCATTTTACTGATCTGTGTAGGGGGCCTCATGTCGAGTCAACAGGTAAAATAGGGCCTTTCAAGTTGCTTAGCGTTGCCTCCGCCTATTGGAGGGGAGATGAGAAGAGACCTCAACTACAAAGGATATACGGAACTGCTTTCCCCACACAAGAGGAGCTTGACGATTACCTGTGGCGATTAGAGGAAGCAAAGCGTAGAGATCATAGGAAGATAGGCAAGGATCTGGAATTGTTCATGATAAGTGATGAGGTAGGGCCAGGACTAGTGCTGTGGCTTCCTAAGGGCTCGATAATACGCCGGGAGTTGGAGAATTTTATAGTCAAAGCAGAAACGCGGGGAGGATATCAGCATGTCTACACTCCGCACATAGCAAAACTTGACCTGTACAAGATAAGCGGTCACTGGCAGCATTACCGTGATTCTATGTTTCCTCCTATGGTGCTAGAAGATGGTGAGGAATATGAGTTGCGACCGATGAACTGCCCTCATCACATCATGATCTATAAGCATTCGCTGAGATCTTATCGCGACTTACCTCTTAGGATTGCTGAGCTAGGAACGGTATATAGGTACGAGAAATCAGGCGAGCTTACTGGTATGTCTAGAGTTAGGGGGTTCACTATAAACGATGCCCACATATTTTGTCGTCCTGAACAGCTCAAGGACGAGTTTATAAAGGTGATCCAGCTGATGCATGAGGTATATAGAGCCGTAGGTTTCCACGACTACGTATACAGACTCTCCCTCCGAGATCCGTCGGATAAAGAGAAGTATGTAGAGGGAGATGAGATGTGGAACAATGCAGAGAATGCTATTCGGCAGGCTTTGGATGAGCTTGGAGCCGACTATGTGGAAGCTGAAGGTGAGGCTGCATTTTACGGTCCTAAACTAGATGTAATGGTCCGTGATGTTTTGGGTCGTGAGTTTGCTGCTTCCACAAACCAGCTGGACTTTTATCTCCCAGAAAGGTTTGATCTAGAGTATATAGATGCTGATGGTGAGCGCAGGCGTCCAGTTATGATCCACCGAGCTCCCATAGGTTCTATGGAGCGCTTCTTTGCTTTCCTAACAGAACAGCATGCTGGTGCTTTCCCTGTTTGGCTATCTCCAGTACAGGTAGTGGTAATACCTATAGCCGATAGACATATACCCTATGCTGAGGAGGTGGCAAGCGCTTTCTCTCGACATAACGTGCGCGTGAATGTGGATGCCCGCAATGAAAGAATGAATGCTAAGATCAGGGATGCTCAGATGCATAAAATCCCCTATATGTTGATAGTTGGGGACAAGGAGGCTCAAGCTGGTACAGTTGCGGTTCGTAAGCGATCTGGAGAAGATCTAAAGGGACAGCCTGTCCAGGACGTTGTGCAGATGGTTCTTGATGATATTCGCGAGTATAAGTAATTTTTCGGGTATTGGAGAAGAAGATCATGTTGGGACCAGTTATTGTAGGCAACCGAGTGAGGCTTGTGCCTCCTACTGAGGATATGATTCCCACTTTCTGTTCATGGTTTGCTGATACTGAGGTCACAAAGTTCTTGAATATCAGGTTCCCTCCTTCGCTAAGCGCAGAGAAGGAATGGTTCGATAGAGTATCTCGTAGTAATGAAGATGTCCTCTGGGCCGTGACTTTGGAAGATAAGCTTATAGGTACCACAGGTATTCATCAGATAGACTGGCAAAACAGACACGCTGCAACTGGTAATTTGATAGGCGACAAATCTGAATGGGGCAAAGGCTATGCCAGTGAGGCTGTAGCTTTACGTACCAGGTTTGCCTTTGAGTCCTTGGGATTAGAGAAGCTCAAGAGCCAGGTCTTCAGTGGTAACCTTGCTAGCCGAAAGGTGTTAGAAAAGGTGGGCTATAGACTTTGTGGTACCTTTCGTCGAGAGGCTTTTATAGATGGTCATTGGTATGATGCGTGGCTTTTTGAGCTCTTAAGAGAAGAATGGTTACAGATACAGAGTATGGAGTAGACATGTCCAGTTCTATGGCTATGGATCGAGATCTAAAAGTAAAACCTAAAGTAAGGTGCATACAGTGTAGTGCAGAGAAGAATCTCTGGACTACATCCTCTTCCTGTGAGTGTGGGGGGTTGCTAGAGATTGTTTGGCCTCTTGGCGAATATGAGGCTTCTTGGCTCAAAGATACATGGGCAAGCAGAATGGGATCTCTAGAGGCCATTGATCGGAGTGGGGTGTGGAGGTTCCGGGAAATAGTCTCTCCAGTCGACAGTGAAGCTATCATTACGCGAGGTGAAGGAAATACAGGGCTGTACAATGTGTCTAAGCTCGCTGATTGGGTAGGTGTCAATACCCTTTATCTCAAGCATGAGGGAGAGAACCCTACCGGGTCTTTCAAGGATAGGGGAATGACTGTGGGGGTGAGTGTAGCTCGACACTGTGGAGCAGCTATTGTGGCCTGTGCCTCCACAGGCAACACCAGTGCCTCTCTAGCTTCTTACGCAGCGATAGCTGGTATGCGTTGCGTGGTGCTATTGCCTGCGGGCAAGGTCTCAGCTGCAAAGCTCTCTCAGTCCATAGCTTATGGCGCAAAGACAATAGCTATCAGGGGAGATTTTGATAAGGCTTTGAGCCTTCTGCAGTCTACCGCTCCTCAGTTAGGACTATACATACTAAATTCTTTAAACCCGTGGAGACTTGAGGGGCAGAAAACTGTTATGTACGAATTACTGGAGTCCTTAAGATGGGAAGTTCCGGACTGGATATTCCTCCCTGGGGGTAATCTAGGGAATACCTCAGCCTTTGGTAAGGCTCTTCTGGAAATGCGAAGCTTAGGGTTAATAGATAGGCTACCTCGAATTGGCGTGGTTCAAGCTGAAGGTGCCGCTCCCTTTGCCCATGCTTATAAATCTGGATGGCAGAACTATTCCCCGGTCAAAGCGGAGACTGTAGCTACTGCTATACGTATAGGTGATCCTGTAAATTATCAGAAGGCTAGGAGAGTGGTACAAGAGCTTGATGGATTAGTGACTTCTGTCAGTGATCGAGAAATTATGGATGCTAAGGCCATGGTGGATGGTGCTGGCGTGGGATGTGAACCTGCAAGCGCGGCCTCGGTTGCTGGCATGCGAAAGTTAATATCCGAAGGAGTAATCTCTCCTGACTCTAAGGCTGTGGCTGTCCTTACCGGGCACATACTCAAGGATCCTGATGCTACTTTCATGTATCACGCTTCGGACAATAGGTTCTCCAACAAGATAATTGAGGTTGATGTTGATCCTAAATCTATTATCTCGGTGGTGGAAAGTTTATGAAGATTCATGTGCGTGTTCCAGCTGCAAGTGGCAATTTGGGCTCAGGTTTTGATTGTGCTGGTATGGCTCTCGCGTTGTACAACGAGGCTATTCTAGATACTAACACTAAAGGCGTGGTTATAGAAGGTGAAGGAGCCGACTTCCTCCCGAGGGATGAAAGTAATGCTTGCCTTAAGGCTATGATCAAATTAGCTTCCGGGCTTGACAGTGAGCTACCAAGCTTTGGTCTAAGGCTTATTAATAGGATTCCTATAGGAAGAGGGTTAGCGAGCTCAGGGGCAGCAGCTCTGGCTGGCTTATTGCTTGCCAACGAGCTATTAGGTTGTCCAAAGGATAGAGAACAGATAATGCAGCTGGCTACCGAACTCGAGGGACATCCAGATAACGTGGCTGCGGCTTTGCTTGGAGGGATAACTGTTAGTGCTTGGGATGGGAGCAAAGTACACACCATACGTATAGATCCGGATCCTTCCATGAAGGCTGTTTTATGGGTGCCTGATTCTCAGGTCTATACGAAACATGCTAGATCTATCCTCCCCAAACAGATAAGTATGCAGGATGCTGTCTTCAACTTGAGTAGAGCAGCTCTTATGGCAGCTTCTTTTGCGAGGGGTGAGTACAACCTCCTGCAGGTGGCTACTCAGGATAGATTACATCAACCATATAGGGCATCCCTAGTAAAGGGTTTGCAAGAGTCAATGCTCTCAGCGCTTGAAGCAGGGGCTTTGGCCACATGGATATCTGGTGCAGGACCTTCGGTGCTCGCTCTCTGTATAGATAATGTGCAGGAAGTTGAGCTCGCCTTGTGGCATATAGCCAGTAAGTACGATGATGGTAAGGTTATGACTCTAGAGATAGATACTTGCGGGGCACGGGTTACTAAGGTGGCGGAAGAGGTGGAGGTATAATTTCTCCCCTAGCGGATAAGCAATTTGAGAGATATTGAGCTGGCGTCGGACTAAGTGTATCATCAAATATGGAGGGCGTTGTCATGTCCGACGATAGCCATGCCAACCTGACTGTAGCTGACTTTACTCTGGCTGATCATTTGGGCCTCGAAGCTCTGCAGGTATTAGTGAACCCAATATTACCTCAGCTATACGATTTTATTGCCAGAAGAACTGTAGATGGGCAAGAGGCAGAGGACGTCCTACAGCAGACCTTAGGCCTTGCCTTAAGGACATCACGCAAAGCTTATCAAGATTCTAACCTTCTTGACTGGCTCCTATCTATAGCAACTCGAGTCTTATTAAACCGCGTCAATTCTGACCCCTTATGTGAATGTGGTCTTGGTTTTCTGGTCCAAGATGATAGTGTTCGGACTAATGATAAAGTAAGTAGGCTGTATGGTAGGCTTTTAGCCTCTGAGATCTCTCATTTTGCCAGGACTCAGCGATTTATATTAGGGCTTTTTGTACATGAACGTTGGTCTATTCATAGAATAAGTACTGTTCTTGGGATTTCTCCACATAAGGTTGAGTCCTCTATATCGGCTGCTGTTCTTCAAATATTGATCGACTTGTGGCCAGAGGAACCTGAAAGCCGTCTAAACAGAGATGATGTTTATCTAATTATTCGAGAGATCCTTCTGGGCAATATATCAGGATCTTATCCTAGAATAAGGTCACTAATTGACATACTTTCTGTAAAACATGCTACATTCTCTATGCCTCCTAATTTGGAGGCTCGTCTCTGGAAATCTTGCTCTGCTGATTTTACTCAGCAGTACCTACCACCGCTAGCTGTCGGTAACGATAATATCCGAGTATATCTATGGGCAGTTGCGGCTTGTATTGTCTTGCTATTCGTTGTAGTTTTGGGAGTTAACTTTTTCGGGCTTGATTCCTCCAGCAGTCCTCCTTCAGTCAAACCTGCTGAGAGCTTGGTAAGTGATCAATCTATTAGGAGTCGAAGCCAAGTTTCAGCCAGTAACGTAGCTGCTAGGATCAATGGTTTTGTAAGGGATAGATATCTTTCTGGTAGGTTAGTACTCTTGCACTATGGTCCAGATGGTAATAGTGTGGGAGTTGTGGATTTCGATACAGGCAACATAGCCCGGGATATCTTCACCGACATCAAATCAAGTGTCGTCTTTGCTATTTCTCCTTCTGGAAGATACTTGGCATATGGGAAGCAGGATTCGGTGATGTTGTCGGACATAATTGATAGAACTTCGCCTCGGTGGCTAATAACTTTGCAGTCTCCAAACACAGATAGATGGAGATACGAGATGGATCGTACACCCCATCGATTTCGTGTGGCTGCTCTAGCATGGCATCCTAACGAGCAGATATTAGCGGTGGCTAGCGAACCTATCTATTATCGAGGACTGGAACATTCTAGGGTGCAGCTAGTGAGAGTTCGTAACTCAGGAGGGGAGACGATCAGCACCATAGTTACGCTTCAATCTTTTGAAGATGTTGTAAGCCTAGATTGGAGAGCGGATGGTACTCAGCTTCTTATAGGAACCGATCGCAGAGTATTGCTGGCAGACTTTTCTAGATTTGGTTTTTGGGATTTGAAGCAGTTGCCTGGTAGGGGTAGAGCTATGTGGTCGCCTGATGATAAGTTAGTGCTTTGGGTATCACCCTCAGACTCTGCTTCTAGCAGCTCATTATTTGGCGTGACTAATCCCTCAACAGGTAAGTCTAGCACGCTCGGTACATGCGACTACGCTAGATGGGAGGATGATTCTAACTACATAGTTTTTCTGCAGGGCGTAAATAATCATAGCGATCGTATAGTTCTATCCCGTATGAATCTAGCCTCGGGGGAGGTAGATCAAGTTCTACAGGTAGCATTCAAAGGCAACTTTGAATCAAATGCCTTGTTATCTCCTGATGGTAGATACCTGCTATATAACGACGAGGATGGCCTGCATCTATATGATGCTAAGTTTCAGGAGGTTGTTTGGAGACTCGACTATCCTCCAAAGGAGGTCATATCTCCATTGGCATGGATGTCAGGATGGCAGTCTTATGATCGGGAGTTCGAGACTCTTTCAGGAACGATAATCTACCCTAAGAAGAGTGGAAGCAAAGTTTCTTTGATGTCATTAGATCTTAGAACAGGAAGCACTAGACAGATTGTAGCTGCATCAAGGCTATCATATACGGTTGGTGAGCAAGCGCTAATGGTGAGGACAAGTAAAAACAACGCTCTGCTCTATACTCAGGAAGGTATTATCAAGCTTTACATTCCTCCTAGGATGCAAGATGTTACTGCGGTTGAGTTGACTTCTTCCGGTAGTAAGATCGTGTATGCTACCAGGGAGGGGCAAGCTGTAACGATTTGGGAAATCAATCCACAAAGAAGTAAGGTCAACCTAGCGAGATCCAAACCTATTGCACACCTTAGGATCATACCATTGAGCCTGGATATCTCTCCATCTGGTAAGTGGATACTAATAAGGGACAGGAATAATGCTTGGCATCTCTTCAATAATAAGTTCAAGAGGGTCAAGACTCTCCCTAGAGCAGATCGTTATTCCTGGATGGTGCTTGATGGCAAGGATGTTGTGGTACAGCTCAAAAATCTCAACATCAGTATTTATACACCGAAAGGTAAGGATGTCTACGAAATAAACGGCTATGTTAATGCTTATGCTCCCTTAGATGACGGTTATCTAGCTGTATGGACTATGGATGATACCTTAAGAGTTTATGACTTGCGTAAAAAGGATTTCGTGACCTGGGGATCTATGCTTGGCGTGGATTATTCTGAACTGGATGCTTCCAGCTTATTTCAGATTGTACCTATACGTGATGGGGGAAGCTGGATAGTACTTCGTTTGCCTGATTCTGTATATATGTTGGACCTTTCTAATGGCTACCAGTATCCTCTGCAGATTAAGGCTGCATCTGCAGGGGAGATGACTTGGCTAAGTGGAGATGCAGGATCAAAGTTCAGAAGATACGTTGACTGGGATTCCTGCCACGAGGTTCCTCCAGACAAGTGTCCTGCATAAGGCAAGCTTCATTCTCGAACTACACCAGGTGGTAGAGCTGTCCACTCTTTGCCTTCGGCTTGTAGCTCAATAGATACGGTTGATCTAAGTACCTGTTGGAGAAAGTTACGAACTACATCTCCGCATACTCTAGTGCGAAAATCAACAGCGTCCTTCAGAACTTCTCTTAGATGTGCCCTACCCTGTAGAGCTTTCTGCAAAGACTCTTTTGCTTGCTCTTCATCAGCTGTAAAGAATCCTGTGAACAGGTTGCTGAAAGTAATCATGGCTTGATCAAGGTAATCAGTCCACAACTTATACTCTTCTAACCATGGCCTTATTTCCCAAAAGAACTTACTGTCCTGGGCGGAAAGCCTCGAGTAGGCGTCCTGCATGCTGATTATCTCTTCTCTAAGGGTATTTAGTCCTTGCTCGAATCTAAAAGAAGCAAAGTCTTCTTGTACTTTCTTAAATAGTTTTGTTAGGTAAGCAGGCTCCTCAGGTTCTAAGCAGCTGATAGTGTTACTTTGATAGAACTTTTCCATAGCAGGTAAGTTATATTCACCAAGCAAGGAGCTTACAGCCTGCCTCCAGGAATCTTGTGGGTTATACTGGTTTGGAGAACTTAGATACTGGGCAAAGGTGTAAAGAGGTATTTTGGATGCTTCAGGTAGGGCCATAGGGTTAGCATAAATGCCTGTAACATATTTGTATAGCTGCGGATCTCTATGGTCGTATGGGCCTATATGTAATTCTGGCATCATTCCGCCGTCGTTTACAGGGTAATTATCCCACAGAGTAATTGGTCTCCTTATAGATCTATGCACTTCTTGTACGTGATCTGTGGTTATTTTGTGGGAGCATACATTAGGCCCCGTCCAGAAGACGTCTATTGCCGCTGGTAGTCTCTCTCCAAGGATCTTTAGGTATTCTACATTGGGATCATCACAGTAGAAGGTCGGGCACATTATGATTTGAGGGGAGTCTATAGTGCGTTCCAGCCTTCGGAGAACTCTTGTAAGGAAGTCTGCCTGAGCTTCTGCTAGGTTAGAGTAGCGATTCCTGTCTTCTTCGTGAATGAGATCAAATGGGACATCATCAAAGAATATCCCTATACTATGTACTCCCATATCCAGGAACGGGGTTAGCTTTCTGATAAGGGTCTCAAGCTCTTCCTCGCTTGAGTATGCCAATGAGAGTCCGGGGCTGATAGCAAATGTAAAGTTTATGCCACAGCTGCTGGCTTTCCCTATGAGCTCTCTAAAGAGTTGTAGCTGCTCTTCTTTATAAGGTTCCCTCCACAACTCCCGATGATATAAGTCCTGTTTGGGAGCATATATGTAGGCATTCAGGTTATTGGCTTGCATGAACTCGAACATATCGAGCCTTTCCTGATGCTCCCACGGTTTACCGTAGAAACCTTCTATGATTCCCCTATACCTGAAGTACTCCATAGCCCATACCTTTTATTCTTTGTTGTTCGGATGCTAGCCGTGGATTGATTTTAATACAGACTTTTGATTACTACTATGCCTCTAAATAGCTTTCCAGGAAAGATCGAACTCTGTTATTGAACTCTTTTTGGTTCTCAATGTTTACCGAGTGGGCTGCTCCTGGAATAATTTCTAGCTCTGCATTAGGTATCAGTTCGGCCAGAAGTTTGGAATGAAGAGGAGAGACCAGTATATCTTGCTCGCCAGCTATTATGAGCGTGGGGTTACTAATCTTTTCAAGTCTGTCTGTAGTATTATGACTTAGTACTGCCCTCACTTGACGCTGATAAGCGTCAGTTTCCTGAGGGTTGGGCTCATGCTGAATGTATCTTCTGAAAGCTCTGATGTTTGAAGGCTTTTCTAGATAGCTTGCGGAGAATAACCAGGGTTCGACCTGCTTATAGAAAAGCTCTCGGTTGACCTTCCCGTAAAGCTCTCCCCATGCGGCGTTAACAGCACGAATTCTAGCATCTGGGGTAGCAAATGTTGATACCAGTACGAGTGACTTTACCTTTTTGGGTGAACTCAGTGCCAATTCTTGTGCTATGGCTCCCCCCATAGACAGCCCTATGATATGAGCACTATCAATATCAGCACTTTCCAGTACGCAGAGTACATCCTCTGCCATATCCTTAGTTGTATAATCCGCGTTGGCTCTGGATGACTGCCCTACGTCTCGATTGTCTATGAAGATACATCGAAAGCATCGAGAGAAATAAAACTTCTGTACATTCCAAGCAGTATTGCTAGCTCCCAATCCTTGTATCCATACAACAGGATCTCCTTTGCCTACCTCCTCGTAGTAGATCTTAAGATCCCCATTGGAAGCAAACGGCAACTTTTACCTCCAGAAAATAATCAGGGGGACTAGGCAGTCCCCCTGATGGTGTAGTTAGGTTTTTATGCTACGTGTGATGCAAGGAATTGCTTGGCATCGCTCTGGCGTAGCCTGTTGAGGGCTTCCTGCTCTATCTGCCTTGCTCTTTCTCGGGTAACGCCGAGCTTGCGACCCGCAGCCTCCAGAGTCATTGGTTGACCACCGTAGAGTCCATAGCGCATGATAATTATGGCTCGCTGCCTCTCATTTAGCCTCTCGAGCGCGCGCTTGATGTCTTCCCCAAGCATCGTGTGATCAGCTATGTGCTCAGGGTTGGCTGCCTCAGTATCCTCGAGGACCTCGCCCAGATTAGTTTCCCCGTCCTCACC
>JBHORE010000130.1:0-9964 GCA_042408415.1 Thermobaculum sp. | reverse complement strand
CCTGGTTTTAATGAGGACAGACAAGGTAGGCCGTTTGTTGGAGCAGCTGGTGCTTTTCTAAACGAGTTGTTGCAATCAGTTGGACTCAGGCGTGAGGATGTCTTCATAACTAATGTGGTCAAGTGTAGACCTCCTGGGAATAGGGATCCTTTGCCTGAGGAGATACAAGCGTGTAGCTGTTATCTCGATCGTCAGATCGAGCTTATCAAACCTGCGGTCATAGTGACCTTGGGAAGATATTCGATGGCCAGGTATTTTCCCAATGAGCGTATCTCTAGGATTCACGGCCAGCCAAGAAGAATAGGGGATCTAACCGTGGTTCCCTTGTTCCATCCAGCTGCTGCTCTGCATCAACCTGCGCTCAAAGAGACCTCGATCTCCGACTTCAAGAAGATACCTAAGATAGTAGAAGAGGCCCTTGCTGCTCGTGCTAGTAAGCAGGGTAAAGACCAGGATGATCACGACAATGATAATACTGAATCTCTAGAACAACTGAAACTTTTCTAATTAGAGATTCTAACATGGAGATATGTATCTGAAAGGATCTAGAAGTGCCTGACAGTGTCAGAGTAATACCCCTTGGCGGTGTAGGTGAAGTAGGCAAGAACATGCTTGCCGTAGAGTATGGGAATGAGATCCTTCTGCTGGATTGCGGTCTAGCTTTTCCCGAAGAAGATATGCTTGGTGTGGACCTACTCATTCCCGATATCCAGTACTTACTCAAGTCTCGTAAGCGTATAGTGGCTTATTGTATTTCGCATGGTCACGAAGATCATATAGGTGCTTTGCCCTACATACTCCGTGACATAGATGCTCCTATATATGCTACTCCCCTAACAAGGGGGCTAATAGAGGTAAAGCTAAAAGAAGCTAACCTATTGCAATCTGCGCGCCTTAGAACATATAAGGACGGTGATGTGGTCAGAATAGGTAAGTTCACCGTCGAGCCTTTTCATGTGACTCATAGCATCCCTGATGCAGTGGGATTAGCGATAACTTGCCCTGTGGGTACTATTGTTTACACAGGCGATTTTAAGTTTGATCCTACGCCTGTGGATGGCAAGCAAGCAAATTACGGACTTATAGCTCAGATAGGCCGAAGAGGTGTACTTACCCTTCTGTCCGACTGTGTGCACGTTGAGACGAAGGGTCACACACCTAGTGAGCAGGTTGTAGGTGATACCTTTAGAAGAGTATTTGCCGAAGCTAAGGGAAGGATTATTATAGCTACCTTTGCATCCCTTATAGCCAGAGTACAGCAGATAATAAACGTCGCTGCTGAATACGGTCGCAAGGTAGCAGTCGTCGGCAGGAGTCTTGAGAATAATGTTGCTATGGCAAGGGAGCTAGGGTACCTAGATCCTAAGGATGGTACTCTCGTTCCCCTGCATCAACTGAGGAAGGAGGATGCGGACAGATCGGTTCTGATAGTCACGGGTAGTCAAGGGGAGCCCACTAGCGTACTCAATCGCATCGCAAACCAGGACTACCGCCACGTGAAGATAGTGCCCGGAGATACAGTTATTATCTCGGCTACCCCAATCCCCGGCAACGAGACAGCCGTATCCAGAATAATCAACAACCTGTTTGCACTGGGCGCCGACGTCATCTATAGCGCTATAGATACTGTGCATGTTTCGGGGCATGCCAGCTCGGAAGAGCTGAGGCTCATGCTTAATCTCGTACGGCCAAAGTATGTTGTTCCTGTACATGGTGAGATGAGGCACTTGGTAATGTACAAGCGCCTTGCTATGAGTGTGGGCATTCCTGAGGATCATATCCTGATACCTGAAAATGGAGCCATAATGGAGTTCAGTAAGGAGCAAGCCCGCATAGTAGAGGTTTATCCCAATAACATGGTGTACGTCGATGGCATATCTGTTGGTGATGTAGACCATGTTGTGTTGAGAGATAGAAAGCTGCTTTCAAGAGATGGTATGGTGATAGTCGTGGTAGGTATCGATCGAAATGACGGTAGCATTCTGGCGGGCCCGGACATTATCTCTAGGGGCTTTCTTTACGCGGGCGAAGATGATAACCTGCTGGAAGAGGCCAAGGAGCTAGTATCTAACAGCATTAGACATCAAGAGGAAAGTCCTCCCCCGCCAGAATGGAGTTGGGCTCATCGTAAAATCAAAGATATATTAGGGGAATTCCTCTACAAACGGACCGGTAGACGCCCTATGATTTTACCAGTGGTAATGGAGATCTAATCCATTGGTAAAAGGGGGCTCTTGAGTGTCATCCAGTACCAAAAGACAGCCGGTAAATGCTAAGTCCGGTAGCCAGCGATCTGCAGGCAAGACTACAGTCAGAACTCCGAAATCCACCAGGTCTTTGTCGCAACCTAAAAATCGGTTGTCTCGGACTCCGACTAGTGGGCGATACCCTGCAAACACGCAGGTGCGACTCTTTGGCATTATGTCGCTTATTCTAATAAGCCTTGCTGCGATCTATTACACTTCTGTTGAAGGCTCATTATCTGGGGCGGTAGGCGATCTATTCTCACATCTGGGTATAGTATCGATCCTAATACTGATTGTGTTCGTAGGTGTACCTGTTCTGTCCCTCTTTGCCCCACGCCTCTTGCTGGAATACGTTGATGTGAAAAGATTGTCTGCCGTTGTAGTTCTAGCTGTGTCTGGGCTAACCTTGTTGGGATTATTACACTTAGGAGGTATGTGGGGTAACAGCCTGGCAGATGTTCTCTGGCAAGCCATGGGGGTAGGAGCAGCAGCTTTAGTCCTTGTAGGAGTCCTAATAGGGTTACTACTCATGGGTGTTCCCCCCAGGAATATTCGAGATGGATTCCTCCTCTGTCTTAAGCTGGCAATAAGAGGCTCTGTATTGTTAGCTAGACTCTTTTCTAAACTTGCAAAGCTTCTCATATCCTGCTTCTGCGCCGTATTGAGTCGCTTTGCTCGATTTATGAGGTCCAGGAGGAAACCTGTAGTAGTAGTCAATCATGTCAAGCCTACAGCTACCAAGAAGGTCCCAAGGGATATAAGGGAGATACCCAAACTAGTCCTCCCTCAGAAGGAAGATCCTGTTGTCTCACAGAGCAGTAGTAGTGGTCCGCTACCCCCTATAGAGCTGCTTGAGCCTTCTGAACAGGTTGAAATTAGTGAAATAGACGCCATGCAAAAGGCAAAGATCATAGAGGATACGCTAAGTACGTTTGGGGTGGAGGCCTATGTTAGGGAGATCAATCCAGGCCCTACAGTCACTCAGTTTGCCTTAGAACCCGGTCGAGGTACCAAAGTAAGCAAGATTACATCCCTTCAGAACGATCTTGCCCTGGCTCTAGCAGCTTCATCTATAAGAATAGAAGCACCAGTGCCAGGCAAGCCGAGGGTAGGTATAGAGATTCCCAACAATCAGTCTATAACGGTCAAGCTAAGGGATGTAATGGATACCTCGGAGTTCCAGAACTCGAAGGCAAAGCTCAAGCTCGCTCTTGGTAGGGGTGTCACTGGTAGACCCGTAGTGGGTGACCTTGCTAAGATGCCCCATCTGTTGATAGCAGGTGCTACGGGAGCCGGCAAGAGCGTATGCCTGAACAGTATCATAACTGGACTGTTGTTTCAACACACACCAGATAGTCTGAGGTTCTTGATGGTGGATCCCAAGATGGTAGAACTAAAGACATATGATGGCATCCCCCATCTACTCTGGCCTGTAGTTACCGATACCAGCAAGGTTGTGGGTGTGCTGAAGTATGCTGTTGCCGAGATGGAAAGGCGCTACAAGCTTCTGTCTGAGCTAGGTATTCGTAATATAGATGCCTATAATAAGCGAGCTGAAAGCGATAATCAGCCAAAGCTGCCGCAAATTGTGATTATAATCGATGAACTGGCAGACCTAATGATGGTTGCTCCAGATGAGGTTGAGTCCCTTATATGTAGGCTAGCTCAAATGGCTAGGGCGGTGGGTATACACCTAGTTATAGCTACACAGAGACCTTCAGTTGATGTACTTACTGGTCTTATCAAAGCTAATTTCCCTTCACGTATCGCTTTTGCGGTTAGCTCTCAGATAGACTCTAGAGTCATACTTGATATGCCAGGAGCTGAGAGGCTGCTTGGACGTGGTGATATGCTCTTCCTTGGTCCGGATTCATCCAAGCCTATTCGTGTTCAGGGCACACACGTATCCGATGTAGAGATAGAGTCGGTTGTTAAGCACTGGATACAGGTGCAGCCAGCACAGTATGATCCTGAGGTAGGGAGGATCATTGACGCAGAGACTCAGAAGACTACAGATGCTGCTGAAGACCCTCTGTATCAGGAGGCTGTTGAGATCGCAAACTCCACTACCAAGGTCTCTACAAGCCTATTGCAGCGGAGACTGAGAATAGGCTACAACCGAGCTTCAAGGCTTATGGATGCTCTAAGAGATAACGGTATCATAGATGCTACATCTGAAGGTTGAAATGTAACTTGACATAGATATATCCTGTTATGAGGAATATAGCTTTGTTATGAGCAAAGATAAAGAGTTAAAGGATAATGGCCAAATAGCAAATCAAGCTGCCTTACAGCTCTCTGAGAGAGTCCAGGGGTTTCTTGGGGAGCTCCGAGAGATGCGGCAAAGGGTCAAGTCCCTGCTAGATGCTAAGCAGCTAGATTTAGACCAGTTGCGTATATTGCTGGATGATCTGCAGTACGCTAGCGAGGATCTAACTGGTAGAGATAGTGAAAGGTGGAAAACAAGGTTAGAGTCCTTAAGCCGGACGGAAATATCTATCAGGGATGAGATCACAAAGCTAAAGCAGGTTCTAGAGAGGATAGATGGGTTCATTCAGATAATCTCACTTGCAGATACCGTGGAAGACAATACGGACTCTGGCTTTAAGGATGCCTTTACCTTGATGCGTGTTTTGCAAGGGCAAGAGATGGAGCGTTCACGGCTCGCAAGGGAAGTTCATGATGGTCCTGCCCAGGTAATGGCCAATGCCATAATGGCCATAGAGTATTGCGAGCGCTTACTTGAACGCAGGCCGCAGAGCCTTCCAAGCGAGTTGCATCGCATAAAACTATCCTTGCGCCAAGGTTTGGAAGAGGTCAGAAGATTTATATATGATCTGCGCCCGAGTGATCTGACTAGAGAGGGCATAATTGCTACTTTACGTAAGTACGCTGAGGATTATCAACAACAAGGCATCGAGGTCTCTATAGATATAGATGAGGCAATTGATAAACTGACCAACGATGAGCAGAAATTCGCTCTGTTTAGAATTATACAGGAGGCTATGCAGAACTCCCGCAAGCATGCTTCTGCCAGCGAGGTCAGGATTCAAGGACGTATAGTGAGTGATGGGAGCGTAGAGCTTCTAATAGCAGATAACGGAAGAGGATTTGATCCTGAGGATAGAAGCGAGAGAGGTGAACACTACGGTCTTAGAAACATGAAGGAAAGGGCCGAGGCCTTGCAAGGAGCTCTTGATATAAAGTCTTCCATAGATGATGGTACCGTAGTTCGTGTTATCTTTCCCGTATCTAAGGTTTTGGCTGTTCGGTATTGATTCTTCAGGGGCGTGGTTATGGGCATCAAGGTACTATTGGTAGATGACCATCCTCTATTTAGACAAGGAGTATCTCATGCGCTCTCTAACTTCCCAGACCTGGAGGTGGTTGGAGAGGCATCTGACGGACAAGCTGCAATAAAGTTGGTGGATAAGCTTTCCCCTGACGTAGTAGTAGTTGATATAAATCTGGAAGGCCTTAATGGTCTTGAGGCGACCAGAGTTATAAGGAGAAGATATCCTAACGTGGGAGTGGTTATTCTTACTATGCATGAGGATGATGAACAGCTATTTAACGCCATCAAGGCTGGTGCTGCTGCCTACGTGACTAAAGACACGTCTCCAGATAGGTTGGTGGATATTATTCGTCGAGTTGGTAAGGGAGAATACATAATTAACGAGAATCTGATAACCAAGCCTTTTGTCGCGTCCCGCGTTTTGAAGCAGTTTCGAGACCTGGCAGCGCTTGAAGATGAAGAGAATCTATTCACTCCGCTCACTAGTAGAGAAGTTGAGATTCTAGATTGCATTGCTAGAGGGATGAGTAACAAGGAAATCGCTCGCCAGATGTCCATATCAGATCAGACTGTAAAGAATCACATAACATCCATTTTGCGTAAGCTGGCCGTAAATGACCGCACACAGGCCGTTATTTATGCCCTGAAAAGGGGATGGATAAAGATAAACGACGAGACTTAGTGTAACTATCCTTTCCTGCCAAATTCCCTCTCGAGTTGAGATTTCGTAAGTTCCAATATAGTTGGTCTCCCGTGAGCACAAGCAGTGGGGAAATTAGTTTGCTCTAGCTGTTCTATGAGCGATCGCATTTCCTGTATTGATAGCTGTTGACCCGCTTTTATGGCGCTTCTACATGCTAGTGACACTGCTACGGCGTTTCTCCTGAGCTCGACGTTGGAGAAGTTGTTGATATCTTGACACAGGTCTTCGATAAAGGCCATGACCTCTTCCTTGGGAAGTATCGCAGGGATAGATCTAATGATTACCTCTTTGGGGCCAAAAGATTCGGCCTCAAAGCCTAGCCTGTTCATTTCATCGACCAGGTTTTTCATAAACGCTGCTTGATGATCTCCCAGCGTGACTATGATGGGATCAAGAAGCATCTGGGAGGCTACTTTGTCTGTTTCAAGCTCCTTCTGTATTCTCTCCAAAAGTATTCTTTCATGAGCCGCATGCTGGTCTATAAGATACATGCCGTTTGGCCCCTCCGCGATTATGTAAGTTAGGGATATCTGTCCAAGCACGCGCAGAGGTGGCAACTTGGGCAGAGTTCTCTCTCCCTCGAAATTGCTAGCTGTTTCCGTCGAAGTTGACTCGATATGTTGGGGTTGAGTAGATGTAGTTGGGTGCCAGGCATGATTTTCTGATGTAGAGGCGGAGTTGAAGCTGAATGTAAGTATCTTCAGCTTGCCTTGAGAGTGATCATCTTGAGGGAGTTCTGCATCTCGCGAAGAGAATACTTCCTGAAGGGCTGTCCTTATGGTTCTCCCAACCGCACTGGCCACTCTTCTATCATCCGCAAACCTGACTTCGGCCTTAGTGGGGTGTACGTTGACATCCACAAACTCAGGTGGAATTAGCAAATTAATTATTGCTATAGGAAACCTTCCCACCATAAGGAGAGATGAATAACTTTCTTGTATCGCAAATATCAACTGTTTAGCTGAAACCGGACGGCCATTGACAAACACATGTATATCTGATCTATTGCTACGGTTTATAGATGGTAGACTCACGTATCCTTTGATCTCTAACTCGTCTTCTTTATATGCTATTGGAATCATTTGATCTCTAAGCTGCAGGCCAAAAACCGATCCTATGCAATCTAGGAGATTACCTTTACCAAACGTTTCAAGTTGTTTTTTGCCGTCTATATGTAGTTCAAACGCTATATTGGAATGACCTAGGGCGTATTGCTTGACTGTAGATGTAATTCTAGATGCTTCCGATGTAGGTCCACCAAGGAATTTCAGTCTTGCTGGAACGTTGTAGAAAAGGTTTCGGACTTCAACTTGAGTGCCCTGTGGCATTCCTACCGTTTTGATTCTTGTATTCCCGGAAGAAAAGCATTCAAGCTCTGCTCCGGGAGAATCTCCATGTTTACTGCGTATCCTTAACCTACTGACGGAGGCTATGGCGTATAGCGCTTCTCCCCTGAAACCTAAAGTGGTTATCTTGTATAGGTCTTCTGATGAAGATATCTTACTGGTTGCGTGCTTCTGTACGCACAACTCGAGATCTTCCCTGGGTATACCAGTGCCGTTGTCAGCTACTCTAATTAGATCCAGTCCCCCATTTTCTACGTAGATCTGAATCTTGGTGGCTGAGGCATCTATAGAGTTATCTATAAGCTCCTTGACAACAGATGCAGGTCGCTCTACAACTTCCCCTGCGGCTAGTTGCCTTATTGTCTCCTGGTCAAGAGGCTTGATGTTGTGGGCCATTCTTAACAACCTGAGCTTGATATAATTCATTTATGCAGGAAAGAGTTTACAAAACGCAAGCTATAGTTCTTCGGCGATTTGACTTTGGAGAGACTGGCAGGCAGTTAATAGTCTTTACTCCAGATATTGGTAAGATCTCCCTAATAGCCAAGGGTACTAAGAAACCGACGAGTAAGCTCGCAGGACATCTCGAGCCATTAACTCTAACTCAGCTTGTAGTTGCTTCTGGACGTAATATAGATACAGTAACGCAAGCACAAACGATCAAGTCTTTCGCTAATGTTAGGTCAGATTCCAGAGTCATACCTTTTGGACTAATAGTGGCCGAGCTCCTGGATCGCATGATTGCTGAAGGGGAGCCTAATCGAGAAATATGGACCCTTGCTGTTGACACACTCGAGAGGCTAAACAGCACAAACGACCCTTGGAAGCCAGTTACCTATTTTCAAGTAAGGTTGTTGATACTAGCTGGATACCAACCAGAACTGAAGGTATGCAGTCGTTGTGGGCAAGATGTTGACCCTGAGTCGGTTTATTTCAGTCTATCAGCAGGCGGGATGGTTTGCCGTGAATGTAGCAGAGGGGATCCGAGTGCCGTTGTAGTTAGCCCAAACGTTATCAAGGCTCTGAGGCTAGCCTCTCTAACTTCATATGAAGTGTTCGAGAAAGTGCGTATACCTCAAGACTTAAGGCTGGATGTTGAAGCGATAATAAGAAGAATTTATGCCCATATCCTGGAGAGCGATATTAGATCTATAGCTATGCTTAGAACATTTTATGGAACTGATGAAATCTAGCTATTAAAGTTCTTCAGGAATAGGTAGTCCTTCATAAATCTTGCTAGGTTTTTGTTCTTCCCCGAGCTCATCAGGAATAGCTATATCTTCTCTCCGCTCGGATGACTGGATATCGCCGCCTATCTCATCGGGGACCACTTGGTCCTGTTTGTCCTCTTGAAGCTTGTTAAGCACCGTCATTAAAACCTCCTCGGGACTGATATTCGTTGTATCCACTGTAATATCGGCTGACTTGCGGGCCTTGTCTAACCTTTGTAACTGGGCTGCGTAGTTATAGGGGCTCATCAAAGCATGCCCCCTTCTTCTTACGGCCTCATATGTGGCATGTAAATATATCACGATGGGTAGACCTTTGTTTAGAAACAGATCTGGGATGCACGAGTGCTCTTGAGCCACCACCCTGGCTTTAATACCGAATTTGCTAAGGTTCTTGGCTAACGTAGTCTTGCCCGAGGCACATACCCCTACTATGACTATATCCTTATGGGCTTTCATGGTGCTATCCCTCCGAGGCTAGCATATCCTCTCTAATAGGCATAACTATGGACATAGTACGCCTTTCTTCATCATTTTCTCTCTTAGATACAGAAAGTATAGCTATAGACATATCATCTGACGGACGACCACTGTCTAGCTCCACTGCTCTAGTCAGTATGCAATCTGCCAGATCAGCAGGTGTTTTGCCGATTGATAGACAGCAAGATATAAGCTCTTGGAGATCCAGGTTTCTACTAGCTCTACGCCCAGCATTTAGAATGCCATCTGTCATCGCTATGATCATAATCTTGGGACGAAGTGGTACTGTTAGGTAGCAAGGGCGTGTTTCTGGATAGATCCCAAGAGAATTTGAGGAACCAGAGAGTTCCTTAATGATCAGTTTACCGTTGCTCTCTACCAGGTACACAGGCACACTGGAATTGGTTGTAATCCTGCACACTTTATCTTTAGTGTCTGCAGATATCGTTATGAGCGCGCAACTTACTCGCCCACCCCTATAATGGTAAAGGTGGTCGTGCAGGGCTTCGTGTACCGCCGTATCTCGAACCCCTTCCTTTAGTAAGCCCACAGCCTTAGATGTAACCAGATTGCTTAGAGTTTTAGCAGCGTATCCAGAACCCTGGGCATCAGCTATAACTATGCTAAGTCCCCCAGACGGTCGCTCCACCACCTCTACAGTATCG